>JALOTD010000098.1 GCA_025458105.1 Tabrizicola sp.
GGGCGTTAGGGATTTGTCAAGGGTTGCCCGCGCAGGGGTGGTTGGCCGGGGGCCGGAGTTTTCGAAAACTCCGGATCGGAGCCTTCAAAGGCTCCGGACCGATTTCTTTGAAGAAATCGGCTACAGCCCCGCCGTTACTGCGGCATTCACCGCCAGCGCGAGGATGCAGGTGTTGTAGAAGAAGGACGCCACGCCATGCACCAGCACCGCCCTGCGCAAGGGGCGAGTCGTGACCTCGATGTCCGAGACCTGGGCGGTCATGCCGATGGTGAAGCTGGCATAAAGGAAGTCCAAGGCGTCGGGGTCACCTTTGCCGGGGAAGCGGAAGCCCTCGCTTTGCGGGGTGCCCCGGTAGTGTATGTGGGCGTAGTGGAAAGCCGCCAGCGTGTGAACCGTTGCCCAACCCAGCGGCAGGCCTATCAGAGCCGTCAGACGGGCGGCCAGGCCCGCCTCCTGGGCGTTCAACACGAGGAAGATGGCGGTCACGCTGACCAGGACGGCCAGCCCGGCAAGAAGCAGGATGATCGCGACGCCCTCGTCGTCTTCCTCGGCATGGCGGCGCAGGTCGTCGGGGCCGGTCTGGCCGACGATCCAGGCCGTGAGCAAGAGGTAGATCAGGAAGACCGTATCCGCCCCCACCATCAGCGCGAAGACCGGCGCATAGGACAGCCCCCATGCGGCCAGCCCCACGCCAAGCCCCAGCCCGAAGGCAACGAGGAAACGACCGTGGCGACGGACCAGCGTCATGCCCTGTCAGCGCGGTCGGTGCACATGCGCGCTTTGCACCAGGCCGAAGCCGACCAGAAGCACCAGCATCGCCGAGCCGCCGTAGGACAGAAGCGGCAAGGGCACGCCCACGACAGGGGCCATGCCCATGACCATCGACAGGTTGACCGCGATGTAGAAGAAGAAGTTCGCTGCCACCCCCAGGATCAGAAGCGAGGAAAACCGGTCGCGGTTCTGCAACGCTGCCACCAGACAGAAGCCGATGATCAGCGCATAAAGCGTCAGCAGCGAGAAGGCCCCGATGAAGCCGAATTCCTCGGCCAGTGTGGTGAAGATGAAGTCGGTATGCTTTTCGGGCAGGAAGTTCAGCCGCGATTGTGTGCCCTGCATGAAGCCCTTGCCGCTCCACCCACCCGAGCCGAGGGCGATCTGCGCCTGGATGATGTTATAGCCTGCGCCCAGGGGGTCGGCCCCAGGGTTCAGGAAGGTGTCGATCCGGGTGTACTGATAGTCGTGCAGGAACTGCCAGGGTGTGCCGCGCAAGGTGAACACGCCCACGACCACGCTGACAACCAGCGCCAGCACGGCCCCGAAGTACCAAAGGCTGACCCCGGCCGCGAACATGATCGCAGCCCCGGCCAGCAGAAGCAGGATCGAGGTGCCAAGGTTCGGCTGCATCAGGACCAGGACGGTCGGTGCGACGGTCAAGAGAACAGGGATCAGCACGTAAAGCGGACGCGAGACCAGCTTTGGATCCAGCCAGTCGTAGTAGGCCGCAAGGATCATCACCAGTGTGAACTTCATCATCTCTGAGGGCTGGAGCCGGATGAAGCCAAGGTCGATCCAGCGCTGGGCCCCCATGCCGACATCGCCGAAGAATTCCACGATCAGAAGCAGGATGAAGGCCACCAGATAGGCCACCCCCGCCATGTTGCGCCAGAACCAGATCGGTACCATGGCGACGATGAACATCAGCACCATGCCCACGCCAAAGCGTTCCATCTGCGGGCGTGCCCATTCGTCAAGGTCGCCGCCTGCGATGGAGTACAGCATCAGGAAACCGACCGAGGCGACGGCCGTGACCAGCACGACCAGCGGCCAGTTCATATACAGAACCTTTCGCAGCCCGGTCGGGGCCTGCTTGAGGCGATATTCGAGGAAACTCATCGCCCGCCTCTCATGCCCGGGTCCGGACCGGGGTCATCCCGGTCACCGGATCGCGCAGCGGCAGTTCGTTCAGCATGCTTTCGATCCGACCGCGCTGGCTGGACGGATAGGCCTCAAGCGGCGGCAGCCCGTCGGACAAGGCACGCAGAAGGATGTCGCGGGCGATGGGGGCGGCTGCAGTCGATCCGCCGCCGCCATGTTCCACCACGACTGCAATCGCGTAGCGCGGAGCGTCATACGGCGCATAGCCCACGAACAGGGCATGGTCGCGGCGGTTCCACGGCAGATCTTCGTTCGAGATCACCCCGGCTTCACGCTCGGCGGCGCTGATGTTGCGCACCTGGCTGGTACCGGTCTTGCCGGCCATGATCAGGGTCGGGTCGACGATCCGGCTGGACTTGGCCGTGCCGGTATCGCCGTTCACCACCTCATACATGCCCTGCCGGACAGCGGCCAGATGATCGGCGGGAATGTCCAGCGGGGGGGCCTCGGGGACGGGCAGTTCCTGGTCGTTGACCATGCGCACCAGACGCGGAGAGACAGCCCGCCCGCTGGCCAGCCGCGCGGTCATCACGGCCAGTTGCAAGGGCGAGGACAGCACATAGCCCTGCCCGATCGAGGCGTTGATCGTGTCGCCGATGCGCCAATCTGCCTTGTGCCGTTCCAGCTTCCACTGCTTGTTCGGCATGATGCCTTCGGTGATGGCCGACATCGGAATGTCGAATCGTTGGCCAAGACCCAAGCGGCGGCCCATTTCGGCGATCTTGTCGATGCCGACCTTCTGGGCGATGTCGTAGTAGTAGACGTCGCAGCTTTCGCTAAGTGAGCGTTCCAGGCTGACGGTGCCATGCCCGCCGCGTTTCCAGCAGTGGAAGCGCCGCCCGCCGAATTCGATGAAACCCGGGCAGCGGACGCGGGTGTCCGGCGTGGCGACCCCGGCCTCAAGGGCTGCCAGCGCCGTGACCATCTTGAAGGTCGAGCCCGGCGGATAGGCGCCCGACACCGTCTTGTTGGCCAGGGGGCGGTGATCGTTTTCCATCAGCGCGTTGTAGTCGGTGTGGCTGATCCCGCGCACGAAGAGGTTCGGGTCGAAGGACGGCGACGAGGCGATGCAGACCAGATCGCCGGTCGTCACGTCCATGACCACGGCGGCGGCGCTTTCCTCGCCAAGGCGCGCTTGGGCAAAGTTCTGCACATCTGCGTCGATGGTCAGACGAATGTCGGTGCCGGGGTCGCCCTCCTGGCGTTCCAGTTCGCGCATGACGCGGCCGGCCGAGTTCACCTCGATCCGCTTGGTGCCCGCCTTGCCGCGAAGGGTGTCCTCCATCCACTTCTCGACCCCGATCTTGCCGATCTGGAACTTGGGGATGCGCAGCAGGGGGTCGGGTTCCGCCAGGCCTTCCAGATCCTTGTCGCTGACCGGGCCGACATAGCCCACGACATGGGCAAAGTCCCGGTCCAAGGGATAGCGCCGTGAGAGGCCCACCTCGGGCACGATGCCAGGCAGGGCCGGGGCGTTCAGCGCAACCTTCGAGAAATCCTCCCAGCTCAGCCGTTCGGCCACGGTGACCGGCACGAAGGCGCGAAGGGCGTTCACCTCTTCGATGGCGCGCTCCAGTTCCTCAGGCGTCATCGGGATGACCCCGGCCAGGCGGCGCAGCACAAGCTCGGCATCGCCCGCCGCTTCACGCGTGATGACGACGCGATAGTTTTGTTCGTTTCCGGCGATGATCTTGCCGTTGCGGTCCTGGATCAGGCCACGCTCGGGCGGGATCAGGCGGATGTTGATGCGATTTTCTTCGGCCAGAAGCTTGAACTGATCTGCCTGATCGACCTGCAGATAGCGCATGCGCACGCCCAGGATGGCGACCATCGCGGTCATTGCCCCGCCCAGCATCAAGGTGCGGCGCGTCAGGGTTCGGGCGGTTTCCTCAGTCTCGCGTGCGGTTCGTCTCACAGCCGTCTCCCGAAGCTGTCGATCTCGCCCATCGCGGGCTTGCGCAAGTCAAGCGCCAGCCGGGACAGGCCCACGACCAGCGGATAAAGCGCAATGGACCACAGGACCTGCACGATGGCAAAGCCGAACGGCGCCTGTGGAACGAAAGCCAGTCCCAATATCAGCCGGTAGGCCAGCATCATCCCCAGCATGAGGCCGGAGACCAGAACCCATTCGACCACAAAGTTCAACTCGCGCGTCAGCGCCTCGCGCCCGCGCAGGAACTCGGTCGTCAGGATCACGATGGCCGTCCACAGGCCCGGGGGACGCATCAGGATCAGGTCTTCGATCAGGATGACCACCAGGATCAGCGGCATAGGCAGGAAATCCGGGCGTCGGACGACCCAGGCCAGGATCAGGCACAAAAGCAGATCCGGCCCAGGAAGCGCCCCCGGCGCGCTGCCGAGGGGCAGAAGCCGGATGAACAAGAGAAACAGCGCAATGACCAGGAAGAGCCCCCGGAAGATCCAATGCGCCTGCCGCCAGAATTCAACCATCCCCGGCCTCCGCCGTGGCCCCTTCGGCGTCGCCCGACCCTGCCGCCTCGACATCGCCGCCTTCGGTTGCCGCAGGCGGCGCACCTGCGGCGGATTCCAGGGCTTCGGCCGAGGTGTCGGGCAGCGGTGGCAGGACAGGCGGCGCGATAAGATTGCCGGGGTCGGTGATTGGCTCCAGCTCATGGCTGCGCAACACCCGCAGGAACTCCAGCCGCTGATAGTCCGCCGCCAGCACCACCCGCAGCCGCCGGTCCGTCCCCAGCGCCACCTGACCCACAAGAAGCCCCGCCGGGAAAACCCCGCCATCGCCCGAGGTCACCACGCGGTCGCCGGGGCGGACCTCATCGGTATCCTCGATGAACTCCAGCGGCGGCAGGGGCGAGTTGTCACCCGACAGAAGCGCCTTTTGCCCCGAGGGCTGGATCGTCACGGGGATTCGGCTGTTGCTGTCCGTCACCAGGATAACCCGTGCCGTCCGCTCGCCCACGCCGGAAATCCGGCCCACCAGACCGATCCCGTCCATTGTCGCCCAGCCGTCGCGGATGCCATCGCGCGCGCCAACATTCAGCAACACAGACTGCCGGAACGGGCTGCCGCTGTCGGCCATCACCACGCCGGTCACATGGGTGAACTTCGGGTCGAGACGCACGTTGTTCAGGTCCAGCAGCCGGGCGTTCTTTTGTTCCAGCTGCAAGGCGGCCTCTTTCCAGGCCTCCATCCGGCGCAGTTCCTCACGCAATTCGCGGTTCTGTTCCAGAAGCTGGGCATAGGACTGGAAGTCGCCCACCACATTCGACGCCCAGGTCACCGGCCGCATTGCCCAGTCGAGGTTCGGCACCACCGCGTCAATCAGGGCGGCGCGGAACCTTTCGACGCGCGGGCTGTCGATCCGCCACAGGATGAACAGACCGACAAGCAGCAGCAGCGCGATCCCCACCAGCAGGCGGCGAAGCGGGCGCGAGAACTCTTCGGGTGCGATGCGGGTCTTGGCCACAGGGTTGCCCTTTCAGCCGGCAGGCCGGTGTCAGGTGTCGTAGTCGATCACATGCCGAAGCTGCTTTTCGTATTCCAGCGCTTTCCCTGTCCCCAGGGCAACACAATTCAGTGACTCGTTCGCCACGCTGATCGAAAGCCCGGTCTGTTCGCGCAAGCTGAGGTCAAGCTCGCCCAGAAGCGCCCCACCCCCAGTCAGCATCACGCCCCGGTCGACGATATCGGCGGCAAGGTCGGGCGGCGTTGCCTCTAGTGCCTGCATCACCGCGTCGCAGATCTGCTGCACGGGTTCGGCCAGCGCTTCGGCAACCTGGGCCTGGTTGATCTCGGTTTCCTTCGGGACGCCGTTCAGAAGGTCACGGCCGCGGATCGTCATGCTGGTCCCACGCCCGTCGTCGGGCATCCGCGCCGTGCCGATTGAGGTCTTGATCCGCTCGGCGGTGGATTCACCAATCAGCAGGTTCTGGTGGCGGCGTAGATAGGAGACGATGGCCTCGTCCATCCGGTCGCCGCCGACGCGGACGGATCGGGCATAGACGATGTCGCCCAGCGACAGGACCGCGACTTCCGTCGTGCCACCGCCGATGTCGACAACCATGTTCCCGGTGGGTTCGGTGATCGGCATCCCGGCGCCGATGGCCGCTGCGATGGGTTCGGCAATCAGGCCCGCACGCTTGGCGCCTGCAGACAGGACCGACTGGCGGATGGCGCGTTTCTCAACAGGAGTTGCGCCATGCGGGACGCAAACGATGATCTTGGGCTTCGAGATCGTCGACCGCTTGTGCACCTTGCGGATGAAGTGCTTGATCATTTCTTCCGCCGCCTCGAAGTCGGCGATGACGCCGTCGCGCATCGGACGGATCGCCTCGATGGTGCCAGGGGTGCGGCCGAGCATCAGCTTGGCATCCTCGCCCACCGCCAGGACCTGCTTTTTCCCGTCCTTGTTGTGGTAGGCCACCACCGAGGGTTCGTTCAGGACGATCCCCTTGCCCCGGATGTAGACCAGTGTGTTCGCAGTTCCAAGGTCGATGGCCATGTCCGAGGAAAAGAGGCCTGGGATAAGCGACATGAGCGGTCCTTCGCGGTGGCAATACTGAAGCACCCGACTCGAGGTATCTCGACGGGGCGTCCCCTTATATGTCCCGCAGGCCAGGAAGTGAAAGCCCCGGTGCCGTGGATGTGCTCATTTCCGCGTGCATGCAGTTTTTCAACTTTTTGCGGACTGAATGGGGCATCTTTTTCGATGTTTCTTGATGTTTTACGATATACCACTCTCGCGCGTGCCGAGATCAGGAGGAATTGGGATGGTGGGCGTGACTGGCAGGGTCGCTCTGGTGACCGGAGCCGGGGCATCTGGGGGAATCGGATTCGCCATTGCCCGGACCCTGGTGGCCGCCGGGGCAAGGGTCGCGATCACGGCAACGACCGCCCGCATCCGGGACCGCGCGGCCGAGCTTGGTGCCTTTGCCCATATCGCCGATCTGACCGATCCGGCGCAGGTTGCAGGACTTTTTGCCGCCGTCGAGGCCGCGCTCGGTCCGGTCGAGATTCTGGTGAACAATGCTGGCATGGTGCAGAGCGGCAAGCGGGTCAAGCGCGGCCAGCTGGCCGATTGGTCGGACGAGGCATGGGCGCATCACATGTCGCTGAACATCAACACCACCTTCCACTGCTGCCGAGCGGCGCTGCCCGCCATGGCTGCCCGGGGGTATGGGCGGATTGTCAACATCAGTTCCGTGACGGGGCCCTTGGTCACCATCGACGGCTCTTCCGCCTATGCCACCGCTAAGGCAGCCATTACGGGCATGACCCGGTCGATCGCCCTTGAGTTTGGCGGTCGCGGTGTGACCTGCAACGCCATCCTGCCCGGCTGGATTGCCACCGAAAGCTCCAGCCCCGCCGAAATTCGTGCCGGGCGAAAGACGCCGGTCGGACGCGCGGGGACACCCGACGAAGTCGCCGCCAGCGCCCTGTTCCTTGCCTCGGACGAGGCCTCCTATGTCACCGGGGCGATGCTGGTGGTGGACGGCGGGAACACCCTGCAGGAGATGAAGGGGTGACCACTCCCGATTTCCTGCCGGGCGTTCCGGTCTCCAAGGTCCTCGCTGCTCTTGCCCGGTCGCCGGGGAACGAGGTCGCCTCGGGCAAGTTCGGCTCGCCTGAGTCGTCAGCGGCGCTGGCAGTGAACGCCTTCGGATGGTTTCTGGATCGCCCCGCCAGCCTGCCGCCCTTGCCGGGCGTGCCGATGGGCCAGCCCGAAACAGTCGAGATCGAGGCCGAGCTGCGCTTTCCATGGGCAGGCGGGCGACATCCCTGGCTGGACGCGGTTGTTACGACGACCACAACGCTGGTGGGCGTGGAGTCCAAACGGTATGAGCCGTTTCGGCCCGGCAAGGCCTCCACCTTCTCCGAGGCCTATGACAGCCGCGACTGGGGGACGGGAATGGCGCGGTTCACCGCGATGCGCCGGGCGTTGGCGTCTGGGCAGCCGGTCTACCGTTGCCTCGACGCAGTGCAGCTGGTGAAGCACGCCTATGCTTTGCGCACACAGGGGGTGAAGCGGGCCAAGGGTGCGGTGCTGGTCTACCTGCATGCCGCCCCGGCAACCTGGGCCAGCGGCAAGCCGGTTTCGCCCGAGGCCATCGCCCGGCATCAGGCCGAGATCTCGGACTTCGCCCGTGCGGTGCAGGGGGACGCGGTGACCTTCGTACCCTTGCGCTGGGCCGACCTTCTGGCCGACTGGGCGAGACGGCCCGAACTTGACGAGCATGCCGTCGCGATCAGGGCCCGCTTTGGCCCCCTCTAGGCGCGTGGACCGGCCCTTCAGGAAGTTTGTCCACACCGGATAGGGTTTTGGGATCAGAGGGTTTGCCCGAAATGTCCGCCACGGACACTTCGGGCCCGTTGTCACTCGGCGTGGTAAGAGACGGTCTTCACATCCTCACCCGGAGCGGTCTTCTGTCGCCGGATGATGAGCCGGTTCAAGGCGTTGATATAGGCCTTGGTCGAGGCGACGATCGTGTCGGTATCCGCCGACGACCCGGTCACGATCCGCCCCTCCTCCTCCAGCCGGACGCTGACGGTCGCCTGCGCGTCGGTCCCTTCGGTGACCGCATGGACCTGATAGACCTGCAGCCGCGCCTTGTGGGGGAAGAGCATCTTCACGCAGTTGAACGCCGCATCAACCGGACCGTCCCCGGTCGCGTCAATGTTGTGGTCCTTGCCGTCGATCGTGAGGATCATGTCGGCCTCTTGCGGGCCTTCCGTGCCGCAGACGACGCGCAGCTTCTTCAGCTGGAGGAATTCATAGGCGTCGTTGGTCTGCTCATCGGAAACCAGCGCGATCAGGTCGTCATCGTAGACTTCCTTCTTGCGGTCGGCCAGCGCCTTGAACCGAACGAAGACGTCGTTCAGCTGGTTGTCGGCGAGGTCGAAGCCCAGCTCCTTCAGCTTGGCGCGCAGGGCCGCCCGGCCGGAGTGCTTGCCCATCGTCAGGTTCTTCTGGGTCAGCCCGATATCCTCGGGCCGCATGATCTCGAAGGTCTGGACGTTCTTCAGCACGCCGTCCTGATGGATGCCGGATTCGTGCAGGAAGGCGTTCTTGCCGACGATGTTGGTGGTGTCGATGCCCGTGCGGAAGGGCAGGATATCGTTCCGGACCCGCATCGCCATCACGACCTCTTCGAGGGCCGTGTTCCCGGCCCGCTCACCCAGTCCGTTGATCGTGCATTCGATCTGCCTTGCCCCGGCCTCCACCGCTGCCAGGGCGTTGGCGGTCGCCATGCCGAGGTCGTTGTGGCAGTGGGTGGCGAAGATGATCTGGTCGGCGCCGGGGACGCGTTCGAGGAGCAACTTGATGATCTTCGCCGACTCCATCGGGTAGGTGTAGCCGACGGTGTCGGGGATGTTGATCGTCGTGGCGCCGGCCTTGATCGCGATCTCGACAACGCGGGCCAGGTAGTCGGGTTCGGTCCGGGTCGCATCCATGGGGGACCACTGGACGTTGTCGCAGAGATTGCGCGCGTGGGTGACCGTTTCGTGGATGCGCTCGGCCATCTGGTCCATGTCGAGGTTCGGGATCGCCCGGTGCAAGGGCGAGGTGCCGATGAAGGTGTGGATGCGGGGGCTGGGCGCGTGCTTCACGGCCTCCCAGCAGCGGTCGATGTCCTTGAAGTTCGCGCGGGCGAGGCCGCAGATGGTGCTGTTCCGGCTCCGCTTCGCGATCTCGGTGACGGCGGCGAAGTCGCCTTCGGAGGCGATGGGGAAGCCGGCCTCGATGATGTCGACGCCCATCTCGTCGAGGAGGGAGGCGATCTCCAGCTTCTCTTCA
>JALOTD010000099.1 GCA_025458105.1 Tabrizicola sp.
GCCGGCTGCGCCCCCGCGGGCACAGCCTTCGTGCCGTCGGCATCCGCCGCCCGCGTGGCCAGAAGTGCCACAACCACCAAAAGCAGCGACAGCCCCGCATAGGTTGGACGGAAGCCCATGTGTTCGGCCAGGAACCCGATGGACGACGGCGCCACCAGAATTCCGCAGTAACCCACCATGGTGACGATGGAAATCGCGCTGGCCGAGGGGAGGCTCGGGTGGTTGCCGGCGGCCGAGAACAGGATCGGCACCATGTTAGCCACCCCAAGGCCCGCGACCGCAAAGCTGGCAATCGCCACCCAGTCATAGGGTGCGAGCGCCCCGCCCATCAGCCCTGCCGCGCCCAGAAGTCCCGACAGACGCAGGGTTCTGACCGCGCCGAAGCGGTTGCGCACGCTATCGCCCAGAAAGCGCATGATGGCCATCGTTCCGGCAAAGAAGGCAAAGCCCAGGCCCGAGACGAAGACATCGGACGCCAGTTCCTTCTGCAGATAGATCGCCGCCCAATCCAGCACCGCGCCTTCCGGCACCATAGAGAACAGCGCCAGAAAGCCCAGAAGCCAGACATGCAGCTCTTTCGGGAAAAGTCGGGTCTTCGGCGCGGCAACGGCTTCAACCTTTGGCGCGGGGGTATTGGGCAGAAGGAACGGCATCGCGCCCAGGACCAGCACCGCAACCACGCCGGCCGTCAAAAGCGACTGCGCTTCCGATCCCCAATGCGCGATGACCCAGGCGCCGATCGACCCGCCGAAAAAGCCGCCCAGGCTCCAGAACCCATGGGACGAGGACATGATCGCCTTGTTGAGCCGCCGCTCGATCTCGACAGCCTGGGCGTTCATCGCCACATCCATGCAGCCCGCCATCGCGCCGAAGACCGCCATGAACAGCGCCAGAAGCCAAAGGTTCGGCGAGAAGACGACCATCGGCAGGACCGGGATCAGCGCCAGCGAAAAGAACGCCAGTACTCGCTTGCCGCCATAGAGCGAGATCAGCCGCCCCGCGAACAGCATGGCGGACACTGCACCGATGCCAAGCACCAGGATCAGAAGACCCAAGACCGATTCCGTGACGTCGTGTCGTGGCATCAGAAGCGGGATCTGCGGCGCCCAGGCCCCCATGACAAAGCCATTGGCCATGAACATTGCCGCCACTGCCCACCGCGCGCGCCGCGCCTGCCCGTCCGCCTGCATGCTCTGCCCCTGTTCGTGTTGGCGCAAGTCATAGGCTTGGGCCCGCCTGGACGAAAGAGGAAAGGCGTCACATCGCGTTACAGGTCTGAAAGGCGGAACGGCGGTCAGGGGCACAAATTCCTTCGAAGGAATTTGGCAAAAGTTTTCGAAAACTTTTGCGCCTGGTGGGGCGGCGGCGCGGCTCTGGCAATCCGGGCTGGGGCTGGCTAGCCTCATGCCAAAGGAGAGCCGATCATGACCACCGCCTTTTTCACCGATGAACGCTGTTTCTGGCATGGCGGCGGAAACTACGCCTTTACCCTTCCCGTCGGCGGGCTTGTGCAGCCGATGCCCGCCGGCCTGCCGGAAAACCCCGAAACCAAACGGCGCCTGAAAAACCTGGTCGAGGTCACCGGTCTGTCGCATGACCTTCAAGTCCAGACCGCTGACGCCGCCTCTGATGCCGACCTTCTTCGCGTCCATCCCGCAAGCTACCTGTCGGCCTTCAAGGCCATGTCCGACGCAGGCGGGGGTGAGCTTGGCCTGCGCACCCCTTTCGGCAAAGGCGGGTATGAGATTGCCGCCCTGTCGGCGGGTCTTGCGACGGCCGCGCTCTGCGCTGTGCTGCGCGGTGAGGTGCGGAACGCCTATGCCCTGTCGCGCCCGCCGGGGCACCATTGCACCGCCGATTTCCCGAACGGCTTCTGCCTACTGAATAACATCGCCGTCGCCATCCGTGCCGCCCAGGCCGAAGGGCTGGTCCGGCGCGTGGCGGTCGTCGACTGGGACGTCCACCACGGCAACGGGACCGAGGCAATCTTCTGGGACGATCCGTCCGTCCTGACGATCAGCCTGCATCAGGAAAGGAACTATCCGCTGGACACCGGCGGGGTCGAGGCGAGGGGCGGCCCGAACGCGCCGGGCACGAACCTGAACCTGCCGCTTCCCCCGGGCTGCGGCCATGCGGTTTATCTGCATGCGGTGGAGCGTGTCGTCCTTCCCGCCCTGACCCGATTCAAACCCGACGCAATCATTGTGGCCTGCGGCTTCGACGCGGCCGCCGTCGATCCCCTGGGCCGGATGCTCTGCACCGCCGAGACCTTCCGCCTGATGACCCGCCAGTTGATGCAGGCAGCCCGCGACCTTTGCGGCGGCAAGCTGATCTTGGTCCACGAAGGCGGCTATTCCGAGGTCTATGTCCCCTTCTGCGGCCATGCCGTGCTGGAGGAACTGAGCGGCTCGGGCATCACCGCCCCCGACCCCCTGGCTGCGACCTTGGCCAAACGCCAGCCCGACGCTCGCTTTGATGCCTTTGCCAACGCCTGGATCGAAGACGCCGCTCGCGCGCTCGGCCTCTGACCGGGGCCGATTTCTTCGAAGAAATCGGTCCGGAGTTTTCGAAAACTCCGGGCACCCGGTCCAAACGCCGCACTCTGGCAGGCGGCGACGGAAGCCCTTAGTCTGGCGCTGCCGCGAAACCGACAGGACCCCCTAATGCCCACCCGCAACGACGCTGCCCTCGCTTTTCTGAAATCCCGCCGGTCCCGGTCGGCGAAACTGTTTTCCTTGCCCGTCCCCGACCGCGATCAGGTGACCGAAATCCTGACTGCGGCCACCCGCGTCCCTGACCATGGCAAGCTGGAACCCTGGCGGCTGATCGTCGTTCAAGGCGCTGCATTCAAAAGGCTGGCCGACCTGGCCGAGGCCCGGGCAAACGCGCTTGGCGGTGATGCCGAAATGGCGGCCAAGGGCCGCGGCCAATACGACCTGGGCAAGCTGGCCATCGTCGTCATCGCCTCCCCCAAGCCCTCGCCCAAAATCCCGCCCGTCGAGCAGCTGATGTCCGCCGCCGCGCTGTGCCTAGGCATCGTCAACGCAGCCGAGGCGGCAGGCTGGGGGGCATGCTGGCTGACCGGCTGGCCGGCCCATGACGCCACCTTCGCTGCGCGCGCCTTCGGCTGCACCGAGGGCGAGACAGTGGCCGGGATCGTCCATATCGGCACCCCGCCCGAGGATGGCCCCGACCGCCCCCGCCCGGATCTGGGCAAGATCGTGACCTGGGTCGAGACGTGATCTTTTCAGCCTTCTTTCAGGCGCTTGGCCAGTTGGGCGACCGTCGTTTCCGCCGCGTGGTCCTGTTGGGGGTGTTGCTGGCGCTGGCACTCCTGGTCGCGGTCTACGCGGGCTTCCTGCAGCTGGTCTGGTGGCTGACGCCGGACCAGATGGAGATTCCGTTTGTCGGACAGGTGACGGGGGTCGAGACCCTGCTTGGCTGGGCCTCGCTTCTGGTAATGCTGGGGCTGTCGGTGTTCCTGATGGTGCCGGTTGCCGCCGCCTTTACCGGGTTCTTCCTGGAAGACGTCGCCGATGCCGTCGAGGACCGGCACTACGCGCACCTGCCCCCGGCGAAACCCCTCTCATTTGGCGAAAGCCTGCGCCAGTCGGTCAACTTCCTGGGGGTCGTCCTGGCCGTGAACGCGGTTGCGCTGTTCCTTTATCCCCTGGCCGGACCTGCGGTTCCGCTCCTTTTCTGGGCGGTGAACGGGTTTCTCTTGGGACGGGAGTACTTCACCCTGGTGGCGCTGCGCCGCTTGACACCCGAGGCTACAAGAGACTTGCGTCGCCGGAACAGCGGTCGGCTGTGGCTGGCGGGAATCCTGATGGCGGCCCCGCTGTCCGTTCCGATCCTGAGCCTGGTCATTCCGGTTCTGGGCGTGGCAACCTTCACCCATCTGTTCCACAAGCTGGCCGCACAGAGCAGCCCGCCTTAGTCGTCCATCCGGCCGAACCAGTCCAGATCCGCGATAGTGATCCAGCCCGACAGGATCACACCGCAGATTGCCGCCCAGATCAGCGTAGCCCACAGGGTCGTGGCCCATGCCATCTTGCCGACGACCTCTTGCGCGGGGGCCCCGGGAGGCGTGCCGGGTTCGACATGGTCGGTGTCCGACTGTGTCACGACCCTCGTCTGGATCACGACGAAGAACGTCATGAACCAGGTCACGGCATACAGAACAAAAGCCCCGGTAATCGTCATGCCTGTTCCAGCTCCACCAGACAGCCGTTGAAGTCCTTGGGGTGCAGGAACAGGACCGGCTTGCCATGAGCACCGATCTTCGGCTCTCCAGTCCCCAAGACCCGCGCGCCCGTTGCCTTCAGATGGTCACGCGCGGCCAGGATGTCATCAACCTCGTAACAGATGTGGTGGATCCCGCCGGAGGGGTTCTTTTCCAGAAAGCCAAGGATCGGCGAGTTCTCTCCCAAGGGATGCAGAAGCTCGATCTTCGTGTTGGGCAGTTCGATGAAAATGACCGTGACGCCATGATCCGGTTCAGGCTGCGGGGCGCCGACCTTGGCTCCCAAAGCGGTGCGATACTGGTCGGCCGCCGAGTCAAGATCTGGCACGGCAATGGCGACATGGTTCAGGCGTCCGATCATGGGCGATCCTCCGATGATGGGATGGGTTATGGGCAGGTTGCGGGGGCCATGCAAGGGTCAGTCAGTCGCAGGGCGTTTACCTTGCGTTTACCCGATGCGTGCAAGGCTTTGCTCGTCCCCATCCCCAAAACGTGAACCCCCGCCATGCCCTTTCCGCCAGATGGACCAAGCCTGACCGATGCCGGATCCTCGGCCGCTGCCCTGCCTTTGCGCGGGATATCGCTTCTTTTGGTCGAGGACAGCCGCTTTACCTGCGACGCACTGCGGCTGATCTGCCAGCGGTCCGGGGCGCGGCTGAAACGGGCCGAAACCCTGGCGGCGGCCCGGGCGCTGCTGGACAGCGCGCATCCCGATCTGGCGATCATCGACCTTGGTCTGCCGGACGGACCGGGGACGGATCTGATTGCCAGCCTCTCGGCCACAGGCATGCCGGTCCTGGCCATTAGCGGTGATCCGGAAGGGCGCACTGCTGCGGGCGAGGCTGGGGCCGTGGCCTTCTTGGACAAACCCCTGCCCTCGGTCGCAGGCTTCGTCCGACTGATCCGCCAGCTTGTCGCGGGGGGCGGGGCCGATGTTCCCGGACAGGATCATGATGCGCCGGCTGCCGACCCTCTGGCCTTGAGGGACGATCTGGAACGTGCGGCCGCCTTGGTCGCCGGTGATCCCGCCCAGCATGGCTATGCGACAGGCTTTGTCCGCAGCCTTGCCCGGGCGGTCGGCGATCCGGCATTGGAACGCGCAGCGCTTCATGCCGGGGCCGACGGGGGCCGGCTGGTCCTGTCGCATCTGATTGCCGAGCGGCTGGACCGGCTGCAAGCGGCCTGCTGACCAGCGCAGACCGGCGGCTGGGTCAGGGCCGACCGTCTTGTCCCGCCACCGCAGGGTCATCATTTGCCCGGACCAGGCGGGTCAGATCCGACAGACGCTCGCGCTGGCGGCCTTTGGCGTCGAAGTTCGACGGTGACAGCCAGACCCGGAACGCCTCGGCCAAAGCCGGCCATTCGCTGTCGATCACCGAAAACCAGGCCGAATCGCGATTGCGGCCCTTGACGATCATGTGCTGGCGGAAGACCCCTTCAAAGCTGAACCCCAGCCGCTGGGCTGCCCGACGCGAGGGCAGGTTCAGCGCGTTGCACTTCCATTCATAGCGGCGGTATCCCGCCGCAAAGGCCCACTCCATCATCAGAAACATCGCTTCCGTTGCCGCCACCCCGCGCTGCATGGCCGGGGAGATGCAGATATGCCCGACCTCGATCGAGCCCGCATCCGGCGTGATCCGCAGATAGCTGGCGATCCCGCCCGGCTTGCCTGTCTGCGCATCGCATAGGACGAAAAAGCGGGGATCTTCCCCCTCTTCCCGTTGCCGGGCCCAGCGATGATAGGCCGTGCCCGAGGCAAAGGGGCCGTAAGGCATATAGTCCCAAAGACTGTCATGGCCCTCAAACGCCTGCTGCAGGGCAAAGGCATGGGCATCGGCGTTCAGCGGTTCAAGCCGGACATACTGCCCCTGCATCGCCGCCCGGTCCGGCCGCCGGGGCTGTACCCAGCCCGTCACCGCATCGCCCAGACGACGCTCGGTCATCACCCACCTCCCAGGCCCACGGGCGAAGGCTAGAACGCCGGACCGCGCGCTGCAAGGTCAGAGGATCAGCCCCTTCGGCGCCTCCATCCGCAACCCGGGAAAGACCGTGCCCTCCAGCGTCGTCCGGTCGATGCCGAACAGCGATGCCAGGGCCTGGGCCGCCCAGTCCCGCACGTCAGAGGTCGGCATCAGATCGCGCCGGTCGTAAAGATCGGCCTCGGCCAGTCCCGGCCAGCGCCCCAGAACCTGCCCGCCCCGGACCGCCCCCCCCGCGACCAGCATTGCCCCGCCGGTGCCGTGGTCCGTCCCGCCCGAACCGTTCTCGCGCACGGTCCGCCCGAATTCTGTCATCGCAAGCACTGCGGTCTTCGCCCAGACCTCCGGCCCGGCTTGCCGACGCAGGGTCAGGACGGCGCGCTGCAACTGGTCCAGCGGGCGGCGAATGGCGCGGCCCTGCGCCTTGTGCGTATCCCAGCCCGACAAGGAAAACGCCGCGATCCGGGCATCTTCGCGCAGCCGGTCACCGACAAAGCCCGCAAGCAGTTCGGCATCCCGTCCGGCGCCTTCCTCCAGCCCCGCCAGATCAAAGGCTGTGGCCGAGGCCGCATGGAACGCCGGATCAGCTTCGTAGACATGCGCCAAAAGCGCCTGTGCGGCGGGGGTGACCTGCAGGTCCTGATCCGGCGCCCAGGCCTCGACCGGGGCGGTACCGGCCAGGATCGGCAGCGTCTCGCGCCCGACCGACCAGGCGGTTTCCGCCCGCGCGCCCGGCATCACCGTCAAAAGCCGGTTCAGCCAGCCGTCGCGGCTTTGCGCCGGGGCAAGGTCGGTCCCGGTGCCCGCTTCCAGCAGGTCCTGACCATCGAAATGGCTGCGCTTGTCGCGGTAGGGGGTCGAGGTCGCATGGACAAAGGCCAGTTCCCCGGCCTGCCAAAGCGGCATCAGGTCCGACAACCCCTCATGCAGGGCAAAGAACCCGTCCAGATCCGACGCAGGGGCCAGAACTCCGGGCCGCGCCGCAAGAAGCGCGCGGTCGCCGCGGGGCTGCACCACGTCAAGCCCGTCCATTGCCCCGCGCAGGATGATGACCACCAGCCGGTTTTCGCCGGGCGTGGCCGCCAGCGTCAGGCTGGTTATCAAGGGGTGTGCCGCCGCCGTGCACCCCAGCGTGCCAAGTCCCTTCAGAAAGAACCGCCGATCCATCGCCTTACCTCCTGTTGAACTCGGGCGAGGCGAGGACCAGCCCCACCCCATCCCGCGCCGATTCTGCTGCGCCAACCGCCCAGACCAGCCGGTCTCCCGCCCGTGACCCAAGTGCCGCCGACAGAAAGGCCCGTGGGTCAGGCAAGGGCCGTACCAGCCGTTCCGGTGCCGCCATGGCCCAGTCGATCCGTGCAGCCAGTCCCTGAGGGGTGATCCAGTCCGCCTCGCCCTCGGGCCAGCCATCGGGGCCGGAAGCTTGTTGAAAGGGTTGCCCCATGGCGGCAAGCGGGTCGAACAAAAGCCGCCGCGCCTGCCGAAACTCCAGTGACCGCACTGCGTCCGGCCCGACCCCAAGCGCGCGCAGGGCGGCGATCATGAAATCGAAGGGCTGGCGCGCCTTCTGTGCGACGGGCCTCTCAGCCGCAGGATGCGCCACCAGCGCCTCGGCCACCGCTCGCAAGTCGCCGCCCGTATCGCGAAAGACGCTCTCCAGCGCGGCAACCAGGCCCGCCTCGGGCGTGTCCGAAACGAAATGCACCGCAAGCTTGCGCGCGATATGTCGTGCCGTGTCCGAATGCCGGGCCAGATCGTCCAGCACCTGATGGACCGGCTCCAGACCCTTGCCCTGATAGGTCGCGCCCAGAACCGTCTCGGCCCCCGGCTCGGCCCGACGCGGATCGAAGACAAACCCCTCAGGCCCGATGGTCAACCCGGTCAGAAGTTCAGCCAGTTCGCGCACATCGGTCTGGGAATAGGCCGCGCCCACGCCAAGGGTGTGAAGTTCCAGAAGCTCACGCGCCAGGTTTTCGTTCAGACCCTTCTTCTGTCGCTTGCCCCGGGGCGAACCCGGGCCAAAACTTGCTTCCTGGTTCAGGTAGATCAGCATCGCCGGATGCAGCGTCACCGCCCGCAGCATGTCGGCAAAACGGCCGGTGACATGGGGACGGATCGCCTCATCGATCAGGATGGCGGGCAGCGCCCGTTCCAGACGATTGCGGGGGGCCACGGTGAAATGGTCGGCCCAGAAGGCGACCAGACGCTCGCGGAACCCGTCCGTCGACCCAAGCGCCCGGCAAAAGATGGCCTGAACCCCGCGCAAGGCAAGCTGGTCGCCCTGCTGCAGCAGGTCCTTCTGTGCCGCCTCGTCATTCGTCTTGCGAAGCGCCCGATAGTCCCGGATCAGAGGCGCGAGGTCGGCCAGTCGCGGCCCGGGCCAGCGCTCGACCGCATGGTCTGGGCCGGACAGCAAGGCAAGGACCTCTGTCTTGTCCTGCACCGTGACCGGCAGGCCGTAGCCAAACCGGATTGCGATGGTTTCGATGTCCATTCACGACCTCCCTGTCCCGGCCTTGTTCCATCCCAAACGCCCGGACTTCGCAGTTCCGTCGTTTGCGGGTCAGAAATGGAATCCGGGCGGATACTGATGAAAGCCGTCGAAATCGGCCTTTCCAAGGGAGACGCCGGCAGCGCGCAGGGCGGCATAGCCCATCGTCAGATGGAAGAAGAAATTCGGCAGGCCGTAAAGGTGCAGGAACTCTGCCCCCGTCTGCCTGCGCGGTGGCGGATGATGCGCGTCTCGGCCCCCTCGAACTCGGCCGGGGTCATCGCCCCCAGCAGCGCACGCGCCACGGCCAGCCGGGGGCCAAGTCCCTGCGGCAGGTCGGGCACCTCGCGCCCGGCCAGCGGGCAGGCGATCCGCAAAGCAAAACCCGCCGCAGTGGCGAACTGCTGGCGGGCGGGGAAGCTGTCACTGATGCGCGCATCCAGAGCATCCGGCCCCGCCACCGCCACGATGTCGCTGACGCGCGACAGGTAGTGGCGGAAGACGGGGACGGACGCCTGATACATCAGCTGTCCTTCGGGACGACGCGCAAGGACAACTCGCGCAGCTGCTGGAGCGTGGGGTCCGAGGGCGCGTTCATCAACAGGTCCTCGGCGCGCTGGTTCATCGGGAACATGATGACCTCGCGGATGTTCTGCGTGTCGGCCAGAAGCATGACCAGCCGGTCGATCCCTGCAGCACAACCGCCATGCGGAGGCGCGCCGTACTTGAACGCCTTGACCATCCCGCCGAACCGCTTGTCGACCTCGGAGTTCGGGTAGCCTGCGAGTTCAAAGGCCTTGTACATGATCTCGGGCTTGTGGTTCCGGATGCCACCCGAGATGACCTCATAGCCGTTGCAGGCGAGGTCGTACTGATAGGCATAGACCTGCAGCGGATCGCCCGACAGCGCCTCAAGGCCCCCCTGCGGCATCGAGAAGGGGTTGTGCGAGAAGTCGATCTTCCCCTCGTCGGTCTTCTCGTACATCGGGAAGTCGACAATCCAGGCAAAGCGGAAGCAGTCCTTCTCGGTCAGCCCCAGCTCCTCGCCAATGACGTTCCGCGCCTTGCCAGCGATGCCTTCGAAGGCCTCCGGCTTGCCGCCCAGGAAGAAGGCCGCATCGCCCTTTTCCAGGCCCAGCTGGACCCGGATCGCCTCGGTCCGCTCCGGACCGATGTTCTTGGCCAAGGGCCCGGCAGCTTCCATCCCCGACCCATCCTCGGCGTCGCGCCAGAAGATGTAGCCCATGCCAGGCAGCCCCTGCTGTTGCGCGAAGGCGTTCATCCGGTCGCAGAACTTGCGGCCCACGGGTTCGCCCGACGGCCCTTTGGGTGCCGGGATCGCGCGGACCTCGTTGCCCTCCTGCTCCAGCAGCTTGGCGAAGATCGCAAAGCCGGACCCACGGAAATGCTCAGACACATCCTGCATCCTGATCGGGTTCCGCAGGTCGGGCTTGTCCGAGCCATACCACTTCAGGCTGTCCCGATAGGCAATGCGCGGCCAGTCCGAATACACCTTCCGGCCCTTGCCGAAATGTTCGAACAGCCCCTGCAGCACCGGCTGGACGGCGGCAAAGACGTCGTCTTGCGTCACAAAGGACATCTCGATGTCCAGCTGGTAGAAGTCGGTGGGTGAACGGTCCGCGCGCGGGTCCTCGTCGCGGAAGCAGGGGGCGATCTGGAAATAGCGGTCAAAGCCCGCGACCTGGATCAGCTGCTTGAACTGCTGCGGGGCCTGCGGCAGCGCGTAGAACTTGCCCGGATGCAGGCGCGAGGGCACCAGGAAGTCGCGCGCGCCTTCGGGGCTGGAGGCAGTGATGATCGGCGTCTGGAATTCCGTGAACCCCTGGTCCCACATGGCGTTGCGCAACCAGCGGACGACGTTCGACCGCAGCATCATGTTCTGGTGCATCGTGTCACGGCGCAGGTCGAGGAAGCGGTAGGTCAGCCGCGTCTCCTCGGGGTATTCCGTATCGCCAAAGACCGGGAGCGGCAGTTCCTCGGCCGCGCCCAGCACCTCGACCTCGGTCACATAGACCTCGATCTCCCCGGTCGGGATCTTGGGGTTCACGAGCGAGGCATCCCGCGCCTTCACCCGGCCATCGACACGGATCACCCACTCCGACCGCACAGCCTCCAGCGCCTTGAACGCGCCTGAGTCGCCGTCGCAGAGCACCTGGGTGATCCCGTAATGGTCGCGCAGGTCGATGAACAGCACGCCGCCATGGTCGCGCACCCGGTGGACCCAGCCCGACAGGCGGACGGTTTCGCCGACATGGGTCTTGTTCAGTGCGGCACAGGTGTGGCTGCGATAGGCGTGCATCGTCGTTCCCCTTTCCAGGGCCTCAATTTCCTCGCGCCGATACACCTTGCCCAAGGGGCCAAGTCAAGCCCGACCCCGCCGGTAGGGTGGGCAACTTGCCCACCCTACGTCTGAAAATCCGCCGGGATCAGCCCGCGCAGAGCATTCCCCACCCAAAGGCGCACCTTCGGCAGGTCCTCGGGCCACAGAACCTCCTCCTCGCATCTCAACTCTGCCCGCAAGACTCCCGGCAGCAATCCGCAACACAGCGGCGGGGTCCGCATCCCCTGCCCCCGGTCGAAGAAGACCGTAGTGATCGACCCGTCGCAGACCTCGCCGCGCTCGTTCAGGAACAGAACCTCGTCCAGCCCCTCGGGCAGCGCCGCCCGTGCCCGGTCATAGACCTCGCGCTTCGTGGACTTGACCCGCAGCCACGGATCATCCGACCGCAGCCGCTCCCATGACAGACCGACGCGCCATTCTGCTTTGGCCGGGGGCAACGCCGCCAACATCCACTCCACCTGCCCCGCACGGTCCAGCGTCAGCCGCAGCCGCGCCGGGTGTTCTGGGCCTGCGGGCGTGATGTCGGGGCAGTCCCACCCGAGCAACCCGGCCGACCGCCGCAGCCTTTCCCGATGCAAGGGCCAGCGCGGGGCCCCTGCCCCGTCCCACAGCATCGTCTCGATCAGCCTCAGTCCCGGCTCACCGCCGCCTTCACGAAGCGCGCTTTCCACAGCGCCTCCTCCCATTCACCCGCAGCTGTCGAGCCATGCGTCAGCCCGCCGCCCACGTTCATCACGATGTCCGAGCCACTGACCGAAAGCGTCCGGATCGCGACCGAGAAATCCGCATCCCCATCGGGTGACATCCACCCCACCGCGCCGCAATAGACCCCCCGCGCATGGCGCTCCACCTCACGGATGATCTCCATCGCCCGGATCTTCGGCGCACCGGTCACGGACCCGCAGGGAAACAGCGCCGCCATCAGGCCCGGCATGGTCGGCGGGCCGTCGAGTACGCCTTCCACGGTCGAGGTCATCTGGTGCACGGTCGAATAGCTTTCGATGGCATACAATGCCGGCACCTTCACCGTGCCCACCCTCGACAGCCGCGAGATATCGTTGCGCAACAGGTCCACGATCATCAGGTTCTCGGCCCGGTCCTTCTCGGCGGCCTGCAGTTCCGCGATGATCGCCGCATCCTCGGCCGCATCCTTGCCCCTGGGCCGCGTGCCCTTCATCGGGCGGGTCACGATCTTTCCTTGCCTTACCCGAAAGAACAACTCGGGCGAGCGTGAAACGACCACAGGGCCGACCCCCAGATCGACATATGCGCCATGTCCAACCGCCCCCGTCCGCCGGAACGCGCCATACAATCCAAGGGGCGTGCCCTGCAGCAGCCGGGCGGACATCGGGAAGGTCAGGTTCACCTGATAGCAGTCGCCCGCCGCGATATAGTCGAACACCTTCTGCGCCGCATTGCCATAGGCGCGGCGGCCGATCTTCGGCGCGGGAGCGGTCATCGCGGTGGCTCGGCCTTCCTCGGACGCCCGGGCCAGCGCAGTTTCGGCGGAATCCGGCGCATCAAAGACCCCCAGCGCCACCAAAGGCCCGGGACGGCGGCGCGGCATCAGCGGCCGCAGCCTGGGTTCCAGAGCATAGCCTGCCTCGTAGGCAACATAGCCCGCGATCCAGCCACCCTTCGACCGGGCCGCTTCAGCCTCGTACAGCACGCGGGACACCCCGTTTGCAGAGTGTGCGACAAGGACCGCACGCGGCGCATGAAACAGCGCCGGTTTTCCGCCCGGTCCATGTTCCAGAAGGATCACTGCACGCGCCCCCAAGCCAGTCTTGCCCCAGATAGGCCGATAATGCCCCCCGCGCCAGTCTCTTTCCCGACCCTACCGCAAGGGTTTGCGACCGTCCGGATCCCCCAGCACAACGCAAATCTTTCCGAGACGAATTCCCGAATCCTGCGCGGGTTTTTGTCCCGCCTCACCCCGCCGTTTGCCCCTTGCGCCGGTGCGGCTTCTCTCTATAACCCCCACAATTTTGCGCAATAGGTGGGGGCTCAGATGCCGAAGCGGACCGATATCAAGTCGATCATGATCATCGGCGCGGGCCCCATTGTCATCGGCCAGGCGTGTGAGTTCGACTACTCCGGCGCCCAGGCCTGCAAGGCGCTCCGTGAGGAAGGCTACCGGGTCATCCTGGTGAACTCGAACCCCGCGACGATCATGACCGACCCGGGGCTGGCGGATGCCACCTACATCGAGCCAATCACCCCCGAAGTCGTCGCCAAGATCATCGAAAAGGAACGCCCCGACGCCCTGCTGCCGACCATGGGCGGGCAGACCGGGCTTAACACTGCGTTGGCCCTCGCCGACATGGGCGTGTTGGAAAAGTACAAGGTTGAGCTGATCGGGGCCAAGCGCGAAGCCATCGAAATGGCAGAAGATCGCAAGTTGTTCCGCGAGGCGATGGACCGCATCGGCCTGGAAAACCCCAAGGCCACGACATCGCCGCCGGCGTGCGCGAGGCGATCGAGGCCATCGAATACGTCGGCCTCCCCGCCATCATCCGCCCCGCCTTCACCCTTGGCGGCACTGGCGGCGGCGTCGCCTACAACCGCGACGACTATGAGGCCATCGTGAAGTCTGGCCTTGAGGCCTCCCCGGTCGCGCAGGTCCTGGTCGACCAGTCGCTCCTCGGCTGGAAGGAATACGAGATGGAGGTCGTGCGCGACAAAGCCGACAACGCCATCATCGTCTGCTCCATCGAAAACGTCGACCCGATGGGCGTCCACACCGGCGATTCCATCACCGTCGCCCCGGCGCTGACCCTGACCGACAAGGAATACCAGATCATGCGCAACGGCTCGATCGCCGTCCTGCGCGAGATCGGCGTCGAAACCGGCGGCTCCAACGTGCAAGGCTTCCCCATCGCCAAGATCGCCGCGAAACTTGCCATCGGCTACACGCTGGACGAGCTGGACAACGACATCACCAAGGTCACGCCCGCCTCCTTCGAGCCCTCGATCGACTACGTCGTCACCAAGATCCCCCGCT
>JALOTD010000100.1 GCA_025458105.1 Tabrizicola sp.
ATCAGGATCATCGGGATGCCCCGATCCTTCAGCCCCCGGATGATGTTTTCCACCTGCGCGGTTTCCTGCACCCCCAAGGCTGCCGTGGGTTCGTCCATGATGACGAGCTTTGACGCAAAGGCCGCCGTCCGGGCGATCGACACGCACTGCCGCTGCCCGCCCGACATGTTGCGGATCGGGTTGTCGACATTGGGGATCTTCACCGCCGTCTGCTTCAGCGCATCCAGAGTCCGGTCGCGCATGGCCTTGCGGTCAAGCCAGGAAAACGGCCCCAGTTTGAACTTGAAGATTTCTCGCCCTAGGAACAGGTTCGACGGCACGTCGAGGTCGTCTGCCAGCGCCAGCGTCTGGAAAACTGTCTCGATCCCGGCCTGCCGCGCCTCCAGCGGGCCCGAGAAACTGACGGGCTGGCCGTCAAAGATGATCTCGCCGCTCGTCCGCTGCTCCACCGCCGTGACTTGCCGGACGAATGTCGACTTGCCCGCCCCGTTGTCGCCCACGACGGCGACGTGCTCGCCCTCGTGCAGGATGAAGTTCGCATCCTCCAGCGCGTGAACACCGCCGTAGTGCTTGGTCAGGCCGCGGGTTTCCAGAATGATCTTCGACATGGCCTTACCCCCGCGCCCGCTGACGCTGCCGCCACTGGTCCAGCACCACGGCGCCGACGATGATCGCGCCCTTGACCATCTCCTGATAGTAGGCGTCCAGCTTGATCGAGGTGAACCCCGAGATGATGACGGAAAAGATCGCGGCCCCCAGAACGGTGCCGATGATCGACCCGCGCCCCCCGGCCAGCGACACGCCCCCGATCACCGCCATGGCGATGGCGTCAAGCTCGTACATCACCCCCATGCCCGCCTGTGCGGTCAGGTTCTTCGAGGTCAGCAGCACCGCCGCGACCGCCGCCAGAAGCCCGGCGATGGCATAGACCAACACCTTGTGCCGGTCGACGTTGATCCCCGACATCCGCGCGGCGGCCTCGTTCGACCCGATGGCATAGCAGCGCTTGCCATAAAGCGTGTAGGTCATGATGACGTGGAACAGGATCGCCAGCAGGACGAAGATCACCGCGGGGTTCTGGCCCTGCCAGGACAGAAGGCCGAAGGTCATGCCGCCCAGCAGGTCACCGTTCGCAAGGCTGCCATAGGTTTCCGTCGGAAAGCTGACCGGCTGTCCGTTCGACCACCACCGTGCGACGCCCCGCGCCGAAACCATCACGCCCAGCGTGGCGATGAAGGGCGGAATCTTGGTGTAGGCCACCAGCAAGCCATTGATAAGCCCAGCGACCAGCCCGCAGGCCAGACCCACGACTATCGGCACGATCACCGGCAGGTCCATCGCCCAGTCGCCGAAGATCGCCTTGGGGTTCGGGTTGCCGTTGACCATCGCGGTCTGCGCAAAGCTCATCACGATCATGGCCGTGGCACCGACGACCGAGCCCGATGACAAGTCGATCCCGCCGATGATGATGACCTGCGTCACCCCCAGCGCGATGATGCCGATGATTGCGACCTGCAGGATCATGATGTCCAGCCGCTGCTGGTTGAAGATCGCATCGACGTTGTCGCGCATGTTGAAAAGGAACGACCCGCCCTGCAGCCGGTTCAGGATCTCGAAGATCAGGACGATCAGGACGAGGGCACCGAAGACGTTCCATTCTGGCGCGCGGGTGCGCTTTGCCGGATCGTATTTCAGGCCGCCCAGACCATGCGTTGCTTCTGCCACGTCGCCCCTCCCCAAGTTCAAGATCACGGAGTCTGGCCAATGGTACCCGATCCGCCAGAAAAGCCGGGCGACTGTTGCCAGCCGCCCCCCAAGTTGCTCGGAAGGGGCCTCAGTTCTTCGACAGGTAGCCGTCGATGTTCGCGGGCGTCACCAGTTCGAACGGGATGTAGACCTTCTGCTCGACGGCCTCGCCCGCCGCCAGTTTCACCGCCGCATCCAGCGCGCCGCCGCCCTGGGCCGCCGCGTTCTGGAACACGGTGATGTCCAGCTCCCCTGCCTGCATCGAGGCCAGCGCATCCTGGGTCGCGTCAACGCCCGAAACGATCACTGACGCCATGTCGATCCCGGCCGCCTTCATCGCCTGGATCGCGCCCAACGCCATTTCGTCGTTGTTGGCCAGGACGCCGTCAAAGGCAGTGCCGGTCGACAGCCAGTTGGTCATCAGGTTCTGGGCCTCGTCACGGCTCCAGTTCGCGGTCTGCTGGTCGATCACGGTGACCTTCACCGCGCATTCGCCAGCTTCCATCACGTCGTAGTAGTTCTGCGTGCGCTGGACAGCGGCCTGGTTCGACAGCTGACCCTGCATCACGTAGACGCTGACTTCGTCCTTGCCGGCGGCTTTCCACTGGTTGCACTGCTCGATGAAACCCTGACGCGACGAGTCGCTTTCGTTCGAGGCGACGAAAGCCTGGTTGTCGGGCAGCGTGTCGACGTTGATCGGCTGGCGGTTCACATAGACCAGCGGCACGCCCGCAGCGGCAGCGGCATCCGACATGGCTTGCGTGGCCGAGGTATCGACCGGGTTGACGATGATCGCATCAACGCCAGAAGCGATGAAGTTGTTGATCTGGTCCAGCTGCTTGGCCACATCATCCTGGGCGTCTTCGATCTGCACCGACAGCCCGGCCGCATCCGCCTGGGCCTGGATGCCGTTGCGAAGCACGGTTAGGAAGTTGTCGTCGAACCTGGCCATCGACACGCCGATGCCCTCGGCCATTGCCGTGGTGCCAAGCAGCGCAGCAAAGCCTGCGGCGATAAGGGTCTTCTTCATGGTTTTCCTCCCAGTAACGGCCTGCCATCCACTACGGCAGGTCCAGTTCTCCCAATAGATCGCCGCTCCCTCCCAGGGCGGCGCAGGCGACTCGATCAGTCTGGTCCGACAGACTGAGGAGTTGTCGAATGCCGGTCAACAGATTCTTGCAACCGGTTGCAAAACTTGTTCACTCCCACTTTTTGCCGCCGCCGCTTGGTCGGTCATGCGGATACCCCGGCCAAAAGCTCCATGCTGGCGCGCAGCGCGGCTTCCGGCTCGGCCAGCGCATGAACGTCAGGCGAAAAGGCCTCGAAGCTGACCGGGCCTTCCCAGCCCGCCGCCTGCAGTGCTGCTATCTGGTCGGTGTTGCCCAGCCGGTCGGTTGGCGTGACGAGAACCCTATGGGGATCGCGCATTTCCGACAGGCTGACGGTCTGGTCCGTCACGCCCGAAACATGGACAATGCCCGTATGATCGGGAAACAGCGGGCCGCCACCGGCCAACGTATGGTGGAAGGTGTCATGCACCAGCTTGAACCGGCCGGTGCCTCCGACGGCCTCGATCGCCTCGACCGCCTCGGCTTTGTGGCGCAACGCGCAGATCTCGAAGCCCAGGGGTTCGACCATGCCAATCAGGTTGTAATCTTCCAGCATTGGTTTCAGCGCCTTCAAGGCCACGCGCAAAGCGGCCTGCCGTTCGCCGTTGCCCAAGCCCTGATTGTCGTTCCGGGGAATCAGACTGACCGCCTCGGCCCCGGCTGCGCGGGCGATCTTCATCAGCGTCACGGCTTCAGCCGCCTTGTCGCCAGACCAGTCGTTGAAACGCTTAACCTCGGCTACGGCCAGCAAGCGCAAACCAGTCTGACGCACGAGGGCCCCCGCCCGATCGGGCGAGACGCCATCAAACAGAGGTTGCGGCAGATCGTTGCGTGCTTCGATGCCCACGCAACCCAGTCGCGAAGCCAGCGCCACCAGACCATGGAACGACAGCTGCGCCACGGTCATGTGGTTCAGGGCAAATTGGGTCATGCTCGGCCTCCCGCCGCGACTGTCCGGGTGGTCTTAGGCTTCCTCCCAATGCAGGCCTTGCGTCAACCGGACGCGGCTGGTTCCCATCAAGCCTGACGAAATGGCGGCGAAAGCCTTGATGAAAAACGATCAGACGGACTCGGGCAGATACAGATCGGGGGGCAGGAAGTGCTGGCCCTGCATGCCCGCGATCCCACCGGTCACCGCCTTTGCCGCAAGGTCCAGAAGATCGGCACACAGCCGGGGCAGGGGGGTAGCGATCACCATCGTCACATGCCTCCCGATCAGCGCTGCCCGGCTTTCCGGCGTCAGTTCGTTGACCACCAGAGCCACCTCGCCCGGCTGACGCGCCTCGCGCACGGCGGCGATGGCGCCCTCCATGCCCCCGCCCGCACAGTAGATGCCGCGCAGGTCGGGGTGGCGGGACAACAGGTCAAGCGTCGCCTCGTAGGTCAGCTGCCTAGTTTCCAGGTTGATCAGCGTGTCCAGAACCTGGAACTGCGGAGCATGTTCGCGAAAATAGCTGCGCACGCCGGTTTCGCGCAGCTCATGCCCGTGCCAGCGATAGCCGCCGACAAAGACCGCAATCTTGCCCGCCTGACGCGCCGCTGTCGCCATCATGTGCGCAGAGATCCGCCCGACCTTCAAGTTGTTCAGTCCGAGATAGTTCTGCCGAACGCCCTGAGCAAAGTCGTTCAATAGCGCGAAAACGGGGATGCCCTTGGCGTTCAGCCGGATCACCGCCTCGGTCACCTCGGGATGGGTCACAGCCGTTGCTGCGATGGCGTCAACCCGGCCCGCCAGGCCCTCCATCAGCTCGGTGAAGTCCTTGGGCGATTGTGAGGCGGCAAAGGCCACTTGCAACGAGGCGCGGACGCCTGTGGCCTGGGTTACGGCACGCTCGGCCTCGGACCTGAAGGCCTGATAGAAGGCCTGGCGTTCCTTGTGCAGGACCAGCCCCAGCCGCAG
Organism: Tabrizicola sp.; assembly: GCA_025458105.1. Taxonomy (GTDB): domain Bacteria; phylum Pseudomonadota; class Alphaproteobacteria; order Rhodobacterales; family Rhodobacteraceae; genus Tabrizicola. The sequence continues at coordinate 4,756 of JALOTD010000100.1, forward strand.
GCGCGGGAGGTCGGCTTGCATTCTTTGCCCAATCAGCGGGGCGGCATGGTAGCCGATCAGCCGGGCGGCCTCGTAAACCTTGCGTGCCGTTTCCTCCCGCACGCGCTCACGCCCGTTCAGAACGCGGTCCACAGTTGCGGTCGAGACGCCCGCCTCGCGGGCAACGTCTTGGATGGTGGGACGACTGGCCATGGCTTTCTGATGAAAAGACATCAAAGGTATCGCAAAGCATGATGGTCTGTGACGAAAACCGCAAGTCCGGTCTTGGTGGAAGGCGGATCCCGGCCTTATCCACGACGCATCGGGCCCTTTACCCGCCCTGCCGAAAGAGGACGCTACCCGCCCTGCCGAAAGAGGACGCCATGATCAAGCGCAACTACAGCCCCTTCGGACCCGACGCGCAGCGCGCGGTCGAAAGCGGCCTCACCGCTGCCGAATGGTACCACACCGACGTGCCGCGCAAGGTGATGAAAGACCTGATGGCACGCAGTGACCAGCCCGCAATCCGCGACACGATCATCCTTTATGGCTGCATGATCCTGTTCGCGGGCCTCGGTATCGCGCTCTGGCCCTCCTGGTGGTCCGCACCGTTCTGGCTGGCTTATGGCGTCCTTTATGGCTCTGCCTCCGATTCCCGCTGGCACGAATGTGGCCATGGCACTGCCTTCAAGACTCCCTGGATGAACACTGTCGTTTACGAGATCGCCAGCTTCATGATCATGCGCAACTCTGCCACCTGGCGCTGGAGCCATGCGCGCCATCATTCGGAAACCTACCTGGTCGGTCGCGACCCCGAGATCGCCATCATGCGGCCCCCGGAACTTGCCAAGCTGGTCCTGAATGTCTTCGGCATCATCGACGTCCTGAAGTTCATTCCCCTGATCCTGCGCAACGCGATTTCCGGGCCCACGGTCGAGGAACGCACCTTCGTTCCCCAAAGCGAATGGGGTAAGGTCCGGCGCGTCGCGATCATCTACGTCGCGATCTACGCGGTCACGATCCTGTCGGCCGTCGCCTGGGGGTCGCTCCTGCCGCTCCTGCTGATCGGCCTACCCCGGATGTACGGCGCTTGGCATCATGTGATGACGGGCCTTCTGCAGCATGGCGGCCTGGCCGACAACGTCATCGACCACCGGCTGAACAGCCGCACTGTCCTGATGAACCCGATCAGCCGCTTTATCTACTGGAACATGAACTATCACGTCGAACATCACATGTTCCCGATGGTTCCCTATCACGCCCTGCCTCGTCTGCACGAGGTCATGAAGGCTGATCTGCCGCCCCCCAACCGTTCGATCGCCGAGGCGTTCCGCGAGATGTGGCCCGCCATCCGGCGGCAAATGATGAACGAGGACTACTTCCTAAGGCGCACCCTGCCGCCGACCGCGAGACCCTATCGCGAGGACTTTCGCCAATACGTGCCGGGCATGATGCCCACCAGCGCCGCAGAGTAAGGACCGACCATGCCCTGGACCCTCGCCTGTGCAACCGACGATATCGATGAAGAGGACCTGATCCGCTGGGATCACGGCGGGCAGACCTTTGCGATCTACCACTCGCCAGACGGAGAGTTCTTCGCCACCGCAGGACTTTGCACCCACGAAAACGTTCACCTTTGCGACGGCCTGGTCATGGGGCATCTGATAGAATGCCCAAAGCACAACGGCCAGTTCGACTATCGGACAGGTGAGGCCAAGCGCGCTCCGGCTTGCGCCAATCTCAAGACCTATCCTGTCAAGGTCGAGGGTGGCCGCATCTTTGTCGAGGTCGCGTGATGGCACCGCCCACCGTCCGCGACCTTCTTGATGCCCGGGGCACCCGGCAATTCGCCATGCTGCGGGTCGAGACGATTGAAGAGGCCGAGGCGGCGGGGAAAGCGGGTGTGGAGCTTCTGTCGGTCCCGCCGTCGATGATCTTCGACGGCCGCTTCCGCGAGGTGGCGCCCGACTGCTTCGCGTTCCCTGGCGACAATTTCTATGAAATCGGCGGAACCGAGGATTTCCTGCGCTGGGCGTTTCCTCTCTACAAGCATGGGGCCGATGGGTTCTATTGTTCAGGCAGTCTCGCCTCTGTCCGTGCCATGTCAGACCATGCACTGCCGGTCTGTGGCCATGTCGGCCTGATCCCGTCAAAACGCACCTGGACAGGCGGCTTCAAGGCCGTGGGCAAGACGCTTGAAACCGCGCAACGCGTCTGGACACAGGTCAAGGCGCTGGAAGACGCCGGGGCCTTCGCCGCCGAAATCGAGGTTGTGCCGCATTCCATCACCAGTGCCATTGCGGAACGGACGAACCTCTTCCTGATCTCGATGGGGGCGGGGGCAGCGGGGCACGCGCAGTACCTGTTTTCGGACGATGTGCTTGGCCAAAATCGCGGCAAGATCCCGCGCCACGCCAAGGTGTATGCCAATCTCGCCGCCGAGCATGATCGGCTGCAGGCCCTGCGCATCGATGCCATGGGACGGTACGTCCGGGATGTGCACGAAGGCGACTATCCCGCGCCTCAACATCTGGTCGACTGCGACCCGGGGGTAGTCGAAACGTTTCGCGATTGGCTGGACCAGATGGCCTGAAATCTCGCGACAGTGTTGCGCGAAGGGTGCCCAACCCAGTCTTATGGGCGGTCGGGTGGCTGCACTTTCGAGTGGAATAAAAGCAGGTTCGGCGACAAGAGGATGAGGTAGACCGCCAACGCGGCGAAGAACGTCTTCACTTTGCCTGCAGGGTCAATAGGCCAAAACCGCCGCCCGAGTTGAAGGTCAATCAGGTCCCTGATGGCAAAGGGGCCAATGCTGGCCAAGATCGCAACGAACAGGACAAGGGCAGCATATGCCATAAGGCCGGCCCCTTGGCGATGCGCGCGCCGGGCAGCTTGGATCGCGGCCAGCAGCGCGACGGCATAAAGGCACGCCGCTCGGGCAAACTCTGTGCCGTGATACATGAAGAAGAAGGTCGGCACGTAGAATACCAGGCAGGTTTGCAAGCAGGATCAGCAGGATCGTGGGTGCGCCTGTCTTCACGGGCCTAACCGGTGACCTGGACGCTGGTCCCCCAGGCCTCGCATTTGCGCATCAGATCGGGCGGCAGGGGCTGGTCGGTGAACAGCGCCGTGATCTCGGAGAGTGAGGCCAGTCGTGCCGGGGCGGATCGGTCCAGCTTGGAATGGTCGCAGACAAGGTAGGTGCGCCGCGACTGCTGGATGATCGCCTTCGACACCCGCACTTCGGCCAGGTCAAAGTCCAGCAGGTCGCCGTCCCGGTCCAGCGCAGACACCCCGATCACGGCGTAGTCCACCTTGAACTGTTCGAAGAACTGCGTGGTCAGCTCGCCCACCAAACCCCCGTCTGTGCGCCGCAGGGCACCCCCCGCGACGACGATCTCGCAGCCGGGGTTGGCCACCAGGATGTTCGCCACGTTCATGTTGTTGGTGATGACCGTGATGTTGCGATGGGTCAGAAGTTCGCGCGCGACGGCCTCGGTCGTGGTGCCAAGGTTCAGGATCAGGCTGCAATTGTCCGGGATCGCCGCCGCGCAGGCCCGGGCGATGGCGGCCTTGGCGCCCTCGTTCATCTTGCGCCGCGCCTCGTATCCGATGTTCGCGACCCCGGTCCGCAGCACCGCCCCACCGTGCACCCGGTCGAGATGCCCCGCATCCGCCAGGTCCGACAGGTCGCGCCGGATGGTCTGCAGCGTGACTTCAAAGCGCTGCGCCAGGTCTTCGACCACCACGCGCCCCTCGGCCCGCGCAAGTTCCAGGATTTCGGTCTGGCGGAAGTTCAGCGCCACGGGTTCGGTTTCCTTCGCAATCCGCGTTCCGGCTTTCTGCCACGCAGGCCGCCCGTTGTCAGCGTTTTTTTCGTTTTCGCAGACGCGCGATGTTTTGCGTTTGCAGAAATTCACGCTGCAATTGCGCAATCGCGTCCTGTCAAATGTTCGCTTTCCCATAAAGCGCGCAAAAGCGAAAATTGTAGTTGACGAAGCCGTGACAAACATCGCAGCTTTGCGCCCGGGGGAGGACCCGGACAGTGACGAACGGAACCGCAGAGGTTGTAACCGACCTCTTCATCATTGGCGGCGGGATCAACGGCTGCGGCATCGCCCGCGATGCGACCGGCCGTGGACTGACCGTCACGCTGGCCGAACAGGGCGACCTCCACGGCGGCCTGCGTTACCTTGAATACTTCGAGTTTCGTCTGGTCCGCGAAGCGCTGGAAGAGCGTGAGACGCTTCTTGTCGCAATGCCGCATATCTCCTGGCCGATGCGCTTTGTGCTGCCCCTGTCCCCGGACATGCGCTTTGAATCGAACACGCCCACTTCACGCCTTTTGGGCTGGGTCATGCCCTGGGCCAAGGGCCGCCGCCCCGACTGGCTGATCCGCCTTGGGCTTTACATGTACGACACAATGGGCGGCCGGAAGATCCTGCCCGCGACCCGCACGCTGGACCTCAGCCGCGATCCGGCGGGCAAGCCTTTGAAGGACAAGTTCCGCAAGGCCTTCGAGTACTCCGACTGCTGGGTCGAAGACTCCCGCCTCGTCGCGCTGAACGCCCGCGATGCCGCGCAGCGGGGCGCCAAGATCATGACCCGCACCCGCGTCACTTCCGCCGAACGCCGCGACGGGCTCTGGCACGTCACCACCCAGGGCCCCCTCGGCACCGAACAGCACCAGGCCCGCGCGCTCGTCAACGCAGGCGGCCCCTGTCGTCCGCGGGTCGCACATCGTCACGAAACGGCTGTTCGACCACGACCGCTGCTATTTCTTCCAGGGCTCCGACGGCCGCATCATCTTTGCGATCCCGTACGAGCAGGACTTCACCCTGATCGGCACCACCGACAAGGATCACAAGGGCGCGCCTAAGGATGCCCACTGCACGGATGAAGAGCGGGATTACCTCCTTGCCTTCGCCAGCCAGTATTTCGCGAAGCCCGTCACCAAGGACGATGTTGTCTGGACCTATTCGGGTGTTCGACCGCTGTACAACGACGGGGCCAAATCGGCTACCGCGGCAACCCGCGACTATGTCCTGTCGCTTGACGAAAACGGCGCACCGCTTCTGAATGTCTTCGGCGGCAAGATCACCACCTACCGCCGCCTCGCCGAATCCGCGCTGGCAAAACTTGCCCCCTTCTTTCCGCAGGCAAAACCTGCCTGGACGGCGCGCGTCCCGCTGCCCGGTGGTGATTTTCCGCATGACGGGGTGGCCGCGCTGACAGCGAAACTCAAGGCGCAGTATCCGTTCCTGACGGCCTATTGGGCAGGCCGTCTGGTCCGCGCCTATGGAACCGAGGCTCTGACGATCTTCGGCAAGGCCACCACGCCCGAAGCGCTTGGCCAGGACTTCGGCGCCACCCTGACCGAGGCCGAGGTGCGCTGGCTGATGACCCACGAATACGCAACTGCCGCCGCCGATGTGGTCTGGCGGCGATCCAAGCTGGGCCTGCGAATGACTGCCGACCAGATCGAGACGTTGGACCGCTTCATGGCGGACGCCGCCCGGGCTGCGCGCCCGGCGGCGGAATAGGGGGAACGGGATGACGCTGGAACTGCAGGGGGTCTCACGGTCGGTCGGTGGCAGGGTGCATATCCAGCCCACCAATCTGACCTTGAAAAACGGCACAATGAACGTGCTGCTGGGGCCGACCCTGTCCGGCAAGACCAGCCTGATGCGGCTGATGGCGGGGCTCGACAAGCCCACCGCTGGTCGCATCCTGTGGGAAGGCCGTGACGTCACAGGCGTCAAGGTTCAGGACCGCAAGGTGGCGATGGTCTACCAGCAGTTCATCAACTACCCCGGCCTCACGGTCTATGAAAACATCGCCTCGCCCCTGCGCCTGATGGGCCGC
>JALOTD010000101.1 GCA_025458105.1 Tabrizicola sp.
ATCACCAAGGCCTATCCGGGGGTGGTGGCGAACTCGGACGTGACCTTTTCCATCGGCGAGGGGGAGATCCACGCCCTCTTGGGCGAGAACGGGGCGGGGAAGTCGACCATGGTCAAGATGATCTATGGTCTGGTGCGGCCCGACAGCGGGACGATGACCCTGCGCGGGGCGGCTTACACGCCGTCGAAACCGGCGGAGGCGCGGCGGCTGGGGGTGGCGATGGTGTTCCAGCACTTCAGCCTCTTCGAGGCGCTGAACGTCGCGGAGAACGTGGCGCTGGGGATGGAGAACCCGCCGCCGATGCGGGAACTGGCGGCGAAGATCCGGGCGGTGTCGGAGGAGTATGGGCTGCCGCTGGACCCGTCGCGGATGGTGGGGGACTTGAGCGCGGGAGAGCGGCAGCGGGTGGAGATCATCCGGTGTCTCTTGCAGGACCCGAAGCTGCTGATCATGGACGAGCCGACCTCGGTGCTGACGCCGCAGGAGGTGGAGATCCTGTTCAAGACGCTGCGGCAGTTGTCCAGCGAAGGGACGGCGATTCTGTATATTTCCCATAAGCTTGAGGAAATCCGCAGCCTTTGCGACGAGGCGACGATCCTGCGGCGGGGGAAGGTTGTGGCGACCTGTACCCCGCGCGAGCGGACGGCGCGGGAGATGGCGGAGCTAATGGTAGGTGCCTCACTGAAGACGCCGGAGCGGCGGTTGGGGGCGAAGGGCGAGGTGGCGCTGGGGGTGTCGGACCTGTCGGTGGACTCGCCCATTCCGTTCGGGACCTCGTTGAAAGGGATCAGCTTTACCGTGGCGAAGGGCGAGGTTCTGGGCATCGCCGGGGTCGCTGGGAACGGACAAGATGAGCTTTTGCTCGCATTGTCGGGGGAGTTGAGGTCGGCGGCGGACCGGGTGCGGATTTTGGGGCAACCGGTCGGGGATAGGGGGCCGGTGGAGCGTCGGCGCGCAGGTTTGGTGGCGGCACCGGAGGATCGGTATGGCCATGCGGCGGCGCCGGACATGTCTCTGGTGGAGAACGCGTTCCTGACGGCAGGGGTCCGCAAGGGGCTGACGAAGAACGGGTTCGTGGACTGGGCGGGAACGCGCAAGTTCGCCGAGGAGATCATCGCGGCTTATGACGTCAGAACTCCGGGGCCGGATGTGGCGGCGCGCGCGCTGTCTGGGGGGAACCTGCAGAAGTTCTTGATGGGGCGGGAGCTCATGCAGGGGGCGTCGGTCATAGTCATCAATCAGCCGACCTGGGGCGTGGACGCGGCGGCGGCGGCGCAGATTAGGCAGTCGATCCTGGACCGGGCCGGAGAAGGTGCGGCGGTGGTCGTCCCACCGAGGGTCTGACGATGGACGAGATCGGGCTGATGATGGGCGGCGCCCACGGGATGGAGGTCGCGCATCATGTGGCATAGGGACCAAAACTCTTCGAAGAGTTTTGCAAATTCCTTCGAAGGAATTTGGCGCCGGGAGGATGCGTCGTGCTAAGGCTTGAGAAGCGCCCGACGCCCAGCAAGTTCTGGCTGTATGCGACGCCGCCCGTCGCCGTGATCCTGACCATGATCGCGGGGGGCATCCTGTTCGCCGCGATGGGGAAGAACCCGTTCGAGGTGATCCGCACGATTTTCTGGGACCCTTTGTTCGGCGAGTTTGCCTTCTACCTGCGGGGCCAGCTTCTGGTGAAGGCGGGGCCGCTGATTCTGATCGCAATCGGGCTTGCCTTGGGGTTCCGGGCGGGGATCTGGAACATCGGGGCCGAGGGGCAGTACATCATGGGTGCCATCGTCGGCGCCGGGGTTGGGCTTGCGGTGTTCCCGACGGAAAGCCGGTGGATCTTTCCGGTGATGGTCATCGCGGGGGCCTTCGGTGGCTGGGTCTGGGCGATGATCCCGGCGATCCTGAAGACGCGGTTCAACACCAACGAGATCCTAGTGTCGCTGATGCTGGTCTATGTGGCCGAAACGATCCTGGCCAAGGCCTCGACGGGTTTTCTCAAGAACCCCGAGGGGATGGGGTTTCCGGGGAGCCGCAACTTCTCCAGCTATCCGGCGGCACAGAACAGTTTCATTTATGAACCGTTGGGCCTGCACTGGGGTGGGGTGGCGGCGCTGGTGACGGCGGTGCTGGCCTATATCTTGCTGACGCGGCATCAGGCCGGGTTCCAGATCAGGCTGGCCGGGCAGGCTCCCCGGGCGGCGCGGTTTCATGGGGTCAGCCCGGCGCGGCTGGTCGTGCTGTGCATGGGCATCTCTGGCGCGCTGGCGGGGCTGGCGGGGATGTTCGAGGTCACGGGGCCGGCGGGACAGATCAGCATCGACTTCAATACCGGCTACGGGTTCACCGCGATCATCGTGGCGTTCCTCGGGCGGCTGAACCCGCTGGGGATCGTGCTGGCGGGCTTCCTGATGGCGCTGACCTATGTGGGCGGCGAGATGGCGTCGACGAACTTGGGCCTGCCGGATGCGGCGATCCAGGTGTTCCAGGGGATGCTTCTGTTCTTCCTGTTGGCGGTCGACGTGCTGACGAACTATCGGTTCCGGCTGGCTGTGGGGGCGCACTGACATGGACTTTGGCGGTATCAATCCGGTCATCCTGATCGCCACGCTGATGGCAAGCGCCGTGCCGATCCTGCTCGCGGCGTTGGGCGAGACGGTGGTGGAGCGGGCGGGCGTCCTGAACCTGGGCGTCGAGGGGATGATGGTCATCGGGGCGCTGGGCGGGTTCATCGTGGCGGTGCAGACCGGCAGCCCCGTCCTGGGCTTCATCGGCGGGGCCCTGGCGGGGGCGGTGCTGAGCCTGATCTTTGCCGCCCTGACACAGGTCTTCCTGGCGAACCAGGTGGCGACGGGGCTGGCGTTGACGCTGTTTGGCCTTGGGGTCTCAAGTCTTGGCGGGCAGGGGTATAACGGGATCAAGCCGCCGCCGACCGAGCAACTTCTGCCCGATGCGCTGGCGGACCTGCCTGTGGTGGGGCCAATTTTCTTTGGCCATGACTGGGTGGTCTATTTCAGTATCGCGATGACTGCGGTCCTTTGGTGGGTGCTGAAGGCGACCCGCGTGGGCCTGATCATCCGGGCGGTGGGCGAAAGCCACGAGGCGGCGCATGCGCTGGGCTACAAGGTCAACCGCATCCGGCTGATGTGCATCGCCTTTGGCGGGGCGATGGCGGGGATGGGCGGGGCCTATGTGTCGCTCGCCCGGGTGCCGCAATGGGTGGACGGGATCACGGCAGGGGCGGGATGGATCGCGCTGGCCATTGTGGTCTTCGCCTCGTGGCGGCCCTGGCGCGTGTTAATCGGTGCTTATCTTTTCGGCGGCATCACCGTGCTGCAGCTGAACCTGCAAGTCGCCGGGTCGGTGATCCCGGTCGAGTACTTGTCCATGGCCCCCTATCTGATAACCATCCTTGTGCTGGTCATCATGTCGGCGGGACGCAAGGCAAACGGCGCACCCGCTGCGCTGGGCCAAAACTTTCACGCCTCGCGTTGAGGCATGTAACTGCAGGTCCCAAGGGCCTGCCACCACGGGGAGAAGACGAATGAAACGGAGAAATCTGCTGGCGACGGCGGCGATGGGGCTTCTGCTGGCCTCTGGAGGTGCCTTTGCGCAGGGCATGGACAAGGTGAAGGCCTGCTTTGTCTATGTTGGCCCGATCGGCGACGGCGGCTGGACCTTCCAGCACCACCAGGGCGCGCTGGCCGTGCAGGAAGCCTATGGCGACAAGGTCGAGATCCAGTGGCAGGAGAACGTGCCCGAGGGTGCCGACGCCGAGCGTGTGCTGACCCAGATGGCGCTGGGCGGCTGCAACATCATCTTCACCACCTCCTTCGGCTATATGGACGCAACCAACGCCATCGCCGCCAAGTTCCCGGACGTGAAGTTCGAGCATGCCACCGGCTACAAGCGCGAGCATCCGAACGTTTCGACCTACAACGCGCGCTTCTATGAAGGCCGCGCGGTGCAGGGCCATATCGCGGGCAAGATGACCAAGACGAACAAGATCGGCTACATCGCATCCTTCCCGATCCCCGAGGTCATCATGGGGATCAACAGCTATTACCTGCACGCCAAGAAGGCGAACCCGAATGTGGAGCTGTCCATCGTCTGGGCCTTCACCTGGTTCGACCCGGCCAAGGAAGCTGACGCCGCCAAGGCGCTGATCGACCAGGGAGTGGACGTGATCGCGTCGCACACCGACTCGACCGCCCCGCTGGCCGAGGCGGCCAAGACCAATGGCGCGGTGATCGGGTTCGGGCAGGCTTCCGACATGGCGATCCCGGAATACATGCCGACGCCGCGAGTGTCGTCGATCATCGACAACTGGGCGCCCTACTATGTCAAGCGCGTGGGCGAGCTGATGGATGGCACCTATGCCCAGGTCGACAGCTGGGCCGGGATCAAGGAAGGCGAGGTCGAGATCGGCATGATTACCGATGCCGTGCCGGAAGAAGTGAAGGCCGAGGCCGAAGCGATGCGCGATGCAATCGCGGCGGGAACCTACCACCCGTTTACCGGGCCGATCAACAAGCAGGACGGCAGCCCTTGGTTGGCTGAGGGCGCAACGGCCCCTGATGGCGACCTTTTGGGGATGAACTTCTACGTCGAAGGTATCGTCGGCGATATTCCCCAGTAAATCGGGCCCAAGATGAGTGCGAACAGGCCCGCACTGCGGGCCTGTTTTCATTTTTGCTTTACCCTACAAAGCCAAGCAGAGACTGTTTCAAAGAATGCCCGCTTTATGGGCAAAATTCTGATCGATGTTGACTTTTTTTGGCAGTCTGAAAAGACTTGCCAGGTGGTGCTCATATTGAGTGCCTTGGCCGACGCAGCAATACCTTTGATTGCTTTTTGGCCTTTTAACTCGCTTAAAAGAGAATGTGGAGTAAACCGTGGCAAGCCTTAAAAATGCAATTGTCTGTGCCGCCGCTTTGGCTATCGGAATTTCGGCGTCGGCTACCGGACAATCACTGGACAGGGTCAAAGCCTGCTTTGTCTATCTGGGCCCGATCGCCGACGGCGGCTGGACCTTTCAACACCATCTTGGAGCACAATCCGCTCAGGTCGGCCTGGGCGACCGGGTTGAGATCGTGTGGCAAGAGAATGTTCCAGAAGATTCCAGAGCTGAGGCAGTCATCGAGGACTTCGCGAAATCGGGCTGCAATATCATTTTCACGACTTCTTTCGGCTTCATGGATCAGACCAATGCCATCGCGGCGAAGTATCCAGATGTGAAGTTCGAACATGCAACGGGCTATAAGCGGGACACACCCAATGTCTCGACTTATAACGCCCGCTTTTACGAGGGCCGCGCGGTGCAGGGCCTGCTGGCTGGACGCATGACGCGAACCGACAAGATCGGCTATATTGCCTCCTACCCGATCCCTGAAGTTCTGGCCGGGATCAATGCCTATTACATCAACGCCAAAAGGGTAAACCCGGATGTCGAACTGGAGATTCGCTGGGTCTATACTTGGTTCGACCCGGAAGTCGAAGCTGAGGCCGCCCAAGCTCTGATCGACGGCGGGGTCGATGTGATTGCCGCGCATACCGATTCGACAGCAACTCTCGAAGTGGCCGCACGGACCGGCGGAGCGGTACTGGGGTTTGGCCAGGCGTCCGACATGACCGAGTTCCAGCCTTCGCCGCGCATATCCGCCACCGTCAACAACTGGGGACCCTACTACTTTGAAAGGATCAGCGCGCTGTTGAACGGAACCTACGCACAGTCAGATACCTGGAAAGGCATGAGCCAAGGTGTACTGGTCGGGCTGATCACGGAGGAGGTCCCAAAGTCTGTGAAGGCCGAGGCCGAGGCCCTGCGCGACGCACTTGCCACGGGTAAGACCAGTGCCTTTGTCGGGCCGATCAACAAGCAGGATGGCACTCCCTGGCTGGCTGAGGGCGAATATGCGCCAGACGGCGACATTCTTGGAATGAACTTCTTCGTCGAGGGGATTGTCGGAGACGTTCCTCAGTAGGGATAGTACCAACCGCCGAAGGGAAAAACTTAATCCGGACCCAACTAGGGGTTTCACACCGCCCAGACCGTGTGGATACTTGTGCGAAGATAGAAGGGCATGGGGGTTCCTGTGCCCTATCTTTTCGGGAGAAAGCGAATGGACGCGGATTTTCTTATCATCGGCGGAGGAATTGCCGGGATATCGGCGGCTGCGCGCTTGTCGGATCTGGGCCAGGTAATCTTGCTGGAGGCCGAGGATACGCTGGCGCACCACGCCAGCAGCCGTTCGGCTGCGTTGTTTGAGCCTCGCTACGGGGCGCAGGCGGTGGTGGGACTGTCCATGGCCTCGGAAGAATATTTCCGCAGCATACCCGGGGTGCTGTCGCCCCGTGGTCTGATGCTGGTCGCCAAGGCGGATGCGCGGGGCGCGTTCGAGCATGATCTGAAGACGATGGAGTTCGATCCGATCAGCGTTGCTGAGGCGCGGGCGATCGTGCCGATCCTGAACCCTGAAGTGGTGGCGATGGCGGGCTATGCGGCCCATGCAGAGGATGTGGACACCGACCTTCTGATCCAGGGCTTTGCGCGGGAGGCGAAGGGGCACGGGGCACAGTTGGTGACGAAGGCGCGGGTCACGGAGATTGCGAAGGTGAGCGGCGGCTGGCGGGTGACGTCGGCGGCTGGGGAGTTCACCGCGGGGATACTGGTGAATGCGGCCGGGGCCTGGGTGGATCAGGTCGCGGTGATCGCGGGCGTACGGCCCTTGGGGTTCACGCCCTACCGCCGGTCGATGGCGCGGATTCCGGCGCCGGGCGGGCTGGACGTCAGCCGCTGGCCGATGATGTTCGGCCCCGGCGAGGATTGGTATGCAAAGCCCGACGCGGGCGCGCTGATCGTCAGCCCTGCCGAGGAGCACCTGATGGAGCCGCATGACGCCTGGGCCGATGACATGGTGCTGGCCGAGGGGTTGGCGCGCTATGAGGAGATGGTGACCGAACCGGTGGCGCGGCTTCTGGCCAGTTGGGCGGGTTTGCGGACCTTTTCGCCCGACCGGGTGCTGGTGATCGGGCGCGATGTGCGCGAGCCGTCGTTTGTCTGGCTGGCGGGTCAGGGGGGATACGGATTCCAGTCGTGCCCCGCGGCGAGTCTGTTGGTCGCGGACCTGATCGGGGGTCGGACATCAGAGCTGGGGACTGATCTGGTGGCGGCCCTCTCCCCGGCGCGGTTCGGCTGAGGACTTTCCGCCGAGGTCGGAAAATCGCGCGTGACAGGGCGGCAGCGGCACGGCAGCATCAGTCCATGTTGCGCGCCCTGCCCTTTCTCGTCCTGCTTGTACTGACCGCCTGCGGCAGTGCCCCGCGCAATCCGGCTGTACCAGTGCCGGACCAGGTCACTGTGATGAGCGCGAATTTCGACGATGCTGATCCGACCGACTGGCCGGGACGATCTCCGGATCGCTATCCCGTGCATGGGATCGATCTGTCGCGCTTTCAGACCAGCGTGGACTGGAAAACAGCTCGGGCGAACGGCGTGAACTTCGCCTTCATCAAGGCGACTGAGGGTGGCGATCTTGTGGACCCTATGTTCGAAAGCCACTGGCGAGGGGCAGGAATGGCGGGAGTGAAGCGGGGGGCCTACCATTTCTTCTACCACTGCCGCCCGGCGGCAGAACAGGCGCGGTGGTTCATTCGCCATGTGCCGCGTGAGCGGGGAGCCCTGCCTCCGGTGCTGGATATGGAATGGACGCCGACCAGCCCCACCTGCACCATCCGGCGCGACGGCGCGACCATCAGGGAAGAGGCTCGCATCTTCCTGGCGATCCTGGAACGCCACTATGGTCAGCGCCCGATCGTTTACACGACGGTCGATTTCTTTGAGGACACCGAGCTGTGGCGTCTGGAAGGGGTTGAGTTCTGGCTGCGCTCGGTCGCCGACCATCCGCATGGTGTGTATGACGGCACCTCCTGGAGCTTTTGGCAGTACACTTCGACCGGGCTGATCCCTGGGATTGAGGGCCGGGTCGACATCAACGTCTTTGCCGGGACAAAGGCGGACTGGGCCAACTGGTTGGCGTCGCGAGCGCTCTAGGCCCGTCTGCGCCAGCGTCGGCGCAGGCGCTGTGTCCCGCGACGTGCACGGATCACGAGCGCCGAGATGGGGCCTCGCAATGTTGGCAGGTCGATGGCCAGCAAAAGTAGCCCAGCAGGAAGCATCCAAAGGCCGAGGATCGGCAGAAACCAGAACAGTCCTCCGAGGGTCAGAAGAACGGCCAGCGGAAAGCGGATCGGGAACCACTGGCTCTGGCGAAGGTGCGACAGCGGGACCCGCAACGGCGGGACCAGGCGTTCCAGAGCTCGGAACTGCCGATGAAACCTGCGCTCGCGGCGTGACATGCCCGGACCTCTGGCCAGGAGCATAGCCCCGGGGAATGACAGAGGTGCGACGGTCGCTAACGCTTGCGCTTCCAGCGATTGGCCAGGACCCGAACCTTTCTGCGCACCCGGATGACCAAAACCGAGATCGGCCCGCGCAGGATCGGCAGGTCGACAGCCAGAAGCAGAAGGCCGAGTGGCAGCATCCAGATGCCGAGAACGGGAAGGAACGAAAATATCCCCCCTGCGATCAACAGCAGCGCCACCGGGAAGCGAATGGGAAACCAGCTGTCCTGCCGCAAGGTGGACATCGGGCCGCGCAAAGGCGGAGCGAGGCGCTCCAGCGCCTCGAACTGTCGTTGGAACCTGCGTTCCCGTCTTTGTTTGGCAGCCATCGCATTAAGATGGGTGTGGCGGCTGCGGCTTCAAGTCGCCTGCAATCAGTGCAGCCGCAATCCGCCGTGCGCCGAAATCTTCGAAGATTTCGGACCGGAGCCTTAGAAGGCTCCGGCGCGATTTCTTCGAAGAAATCGCTTAACCGTCGATCCGAATGCGGGCGTTCGTAGGGTCAAAGGGGCTGTCCTCGGCGACGACGGCGTCCCACTCTTTCAGCTGGATCTTGACCTTCAGCTTCTGCCCCGGTTCCGAAAGTGCTGCGGGGACATAGCCCATGCCGATCTGCTTGCCGAAAGCCACGGAATAGCCGCCCGAGGTCAGGCGACCGACCTTGATCCCGTCATGGATGATGGCTTCCTTGCCCCACGGATCGGTGTCCGAAGGCCCGTCGATCAGAAGCGTCACGCATTTCGCCCGGATGCCGGTGTCGAGCATCTTTTGCTTGCCGCGGAAGTCCTTCGACAGGTCGACGAAGCGGTCAAGCGCGGCCTCCAGCGGGGTGGCGTCGCGGCCAAGCTCCGACCCGAAGGCGCGGTAGGACTTTTCCTGCCGCAGCCAGTTCTGCGCGCGGGCGCCGACGCCCTTGAGGCCGTTCTTCTCGCCCACCGACCAGATCAGGTCCCAGAGGTAGCGGCCGAATTCGATGGGGTAGTGCAGTTCCCAGCCAAGTTCCCCTGTATAGGCCACGCGGACGGCGCGGATGGGGCACATGCCGAGTTCAATGTCGCGGTAGGAGAGCCAGGGGAAGCGCTTGTTCGACAACACGGTGTCGGGGTCGGCGTCCTTGACGATGTCTTTCAGGAGGGCGCGGGCGTTGGGACCGGCCAGCGCATAGACGCCCCACTGGGTGGTGACGTCGTGGATGTCGATGTGGCCGTGGCCCTCGGCCATCCAGTCGTCGGCGGATTTCTGCAGGAAATCATAGTCATAGGCCGTCCAGGCCCCGGCGGAGATCAGGTAGTATTCGTCCTGTTTCAGGCGGACGATGGTGTATTCGGTCCGCGTGGTGCCGTGGTCGGTCAGGGCATAGGTCAGGTTGATCCGGCCCACGTTCGGGAGTTTGTTGCAGGTGAAGTGGTCGAGGAACGCCGTCGCGCCGGGGCCTCGCACCAGGTGCTTGGTGAAGGCGCTGGCGTCGATGATGCCGACGGTGTTGCGGACGGCTTCCGCCTCGGCCTTGGCGTAGGGCCACCAGGTGCCACGGCGGAAGCTGCGCCCATTGTGGTCGAAGTCGGCGGGGGCGTCCTTGGGGCCATAGTAGTTCGGGCGTTCCCAGCCGTTCACCTGGCCAAACTGCGCGCCCATTTCCTTCTGCCGGTCGTGGTGCAGGATGAAGACGTGGTCATAGCATTCCTCGTTCTTCCGGCTTGCGTATTCCGTGGTCATCCAGCCGCCGAAGCGTTTGGGGTCGAGGGAGGCCATGTCGATCTCGGCCTCACCTTGCGTCATCAGCTGGGCGAGGTAGTAGCCGGTGCCGCCCGCGGCGGTGATGCCGAAGGAGAAGCCTTCCGCCAGCCACATGTTGCGCAGGCCCGGGGCGGGGCCGACGAGCGGGTTGCCGTCGGGGGTGTAGCAGATCGGGCCGTTGTAATCGTCCTTGAGGCCCACGGTCTCCGACGACGGAATCCGGTGGATGAAGGACATGTATTCCTGCTCGATCCGTTCGAGGTCGAGCGGGAAGAGGTCGGCGCGGAAGCTGTCGGGGACGCCGTACTGGAAG
>JALOTD010000018.1 GCA_025458105.1 Tabrizicola sp.
AGACGATGTTTTCGGAGGCGATCAGCTCGATCTCATGCCGCTGGCGGCCAAGTTCCTGGGTGACGGCGCCGAACAGCTCGGGGTCGCGGGAGGACAGGGGTTCGGTGAAAAAGCCGGTATCGCGGTGGGGGGCGTTCATAGGGGTCCTCCGGGCCAGGGTCTGCGCGGCTATTTAGAGCATGGGGGCCGGGCGGGAAAGGCAAGAAAGCGACATGTCCGGATGGGGGCGCGAAATTTCCTTGCGCGGCGGAAACCGGGGGCGCGGATCGGAAACCGCCTTGAGTTCCTGGCCCGGGGGGGCAAGAGTGCGCGGACAGGCAGGAGGGCGGGCGTGCGGATCAGGTTCACGGCATCGAAGGCCCCGGCGGCGGTGGCGGCTCTGGCCGCGCTGACGGCGCGCTACGGCCAGGCGGATGCGCGGGTGGCCGAGGTGATCGTGGCACTGGGCGGCGACGGGTTCATGCTGCAGACGCTGCATACGGCGCAGGGGCGGGGCCTGCCGGTCTACGGGATGAACTGCGGCACGATCGGGTTCCTGATGAACGCCTATGCGGTGGAGGATCTGCCCGACCGTCTGGCGGCAGCGGAAGAGACTTTGATCAACCCGCTGGCGATGCGGGCGGAGAGTGCCAAAGGAAAGGTGACCGAGGCGCTGGCGATCAACGAGGTCTCGCTTTTGCGGCAGGGGCCGCAGGCGGCCAAGCTGCGGGTGCTGATCGACGGGCGCGAGCGGCTGGAGGAGCTTGTGTGCGACGGGGCGCTGGTGGCGACGCCTGCGGGGTCGACGGCCTACAACTATTCGGCGCACGGCCTTATACTGCCGATCGGATCGGATGTGCTGGCGCTGACGGCGATGTCTGCGTTCCGCCCCCGGCGCTGGCGTGGAGCCCTGCTTCCGTCCAGCGCGGTGGTGCGGTTCGAGGTGATCGAGGCCGAGAAGCGGCCGGTGATGGCGGATGCAGACAGCCGGTCGTCGGTACGTAACGTCGTCAGTGTCGAGGTACGGTCAGAGCCGGAGGTCACACATCGGCTGCTGTTCGATCCGGGCCACGGGCTGGAGGAACGGCTGATCGGTGAGCAGTTCACCTAAGCGGGGGCGCCGGAAGACAGGCGGATGTCCTGTGCGGCGCCTAGCTGGCACGTGCCTTCCAGCCTTCGATCTTGCGGTAAAGCGTCGAGGGCGAGACGTCGAGCACGCGGGCCGCGCGGGGAATCGATCCGCCGTAATGCGCGACGGTCGCTTCGATCAGGCGGCGTTCTGCCTCGGCCAGGGTCAGGCCGACAAGGCTGTGGTCAGTCGGGTTTTCCTCGGGCTGCTCTGGGTATTTTGCTGGGCCAAGCGAGGGGGGCGGTGCATCTGACAGGCCTGGCGGCAGCATGTCGAGCGTGACCCAGCCGCCCTGATTCAGGACGACCACATTGCGGATCACGTTCAGAAGCTGGCGGACATTGCCCGGCCAGGGGTGGCGCAAGAGAAGCGCGCGCACCGTCGGATCGAGGCCGTGGAACTGCCGCCCCTCTTCCTCGGAAAAGCGGTAGAGCGCGGCCTCGGCAATTTCGATCACGTCCTGGCCGCGGTCGCGGAGCGGCGGCATGTGAATGGGCACGACGAAGAGGCGGTAGTAGAGGTCTTCGCGGAACTGGCCTCGGCGGACAGCATCAAGCGGGTCGCGGTTGGTCGCGCAGACGATGCGGACGTTCACCTTCTTTGGCCGCGTTGCGCCGACAGGCTGGACGGTTGAGGTCTGCAGGAACCGTAGAAGCTTGGTCTGCAAGGCGGGGGCCATTTCGCAGATTTCATCCAGGAACAGCGTCCCACCATCGGCGGCCGTCGCGGCACCCTGCTTGTCGGAAATCGCGCCGGTGAAGCTGCCCTTCATGTGGCCGAAGACTTCTGATTCCAGCAGGTCCTGCGGGATCGCGCCGCAGTTCAGCGCGATGAACGGACCATTCGCGCGGTTCGAGTTGGCGTGGACGGCCAGCGCGCAAAGCTCTTTCCCGGTGCCGCTTTCCCCGGTGATGAAGACCGTGGCCATCGACCGCGCGACGGATGCGATGGTGGCATGGATGCGAGCCATGGCCTCTGAAGATCCGATGAAGCCCGAGGCATCCGTCAGCCCGGGCCTGTCGGGCGGCACAACGGGTGTGGGGCCTTCCGGCTGGCGACTGCGTTCGGCCAGGGCATTCTGGACGGCGGAAAGAAAGCGGTTTTCGTCGAATGGCTTGACCAGGAAGTCATGCGCCCCCGCCCGCATTGCCTCGACCGCGCGGTTGACCGAACCATTCGCGGTGATGGCAATGACGCTTGTGTCTGGTTGCAGGGACAGCAGCTCTTGCATGAGTTCCAGGCCATCGCGATCCGGCAGAATGAGGTCCAGAAGAACCACGGCGGGCTTCAAGGACTGGAAAAGCGACAGGCCTTCGACCGCGGACCCGGCGACGGAGACCCGGTAGCCCGCGCTGGTCAGGATGGAGCGATAGACCATCTGCAAGGAGATGGTGTCCTCGATCAGAAGCAGTGGTGGGCGGGAGGCGATGGGCGATCTCATGGGAGGGTGAGAGAGGCTGCGGAGCGGGCGCGGACTATGGCGATCAACGTCTGCAGATCGGTGGTCAGGCCGGGCAAAAGGTTTTCCAGGGCGGCGCTGTCCCGCTCGTGGGCTGCGGCGTTCAATGACTGGGCCAGGGCATGCAGGCGGACCGCGCCCGCCGATCCGGCGAGAGAGATCAGCACATGGCTTCCATCGCGCAGCGCCTTCCAATCGGTCTCGCGGGCAGCGTCAGCGATCGACCGGGAACAGCCGGACAGGTCTTCGTCAAGCTGCCGCAAGAGATCGGGCGCAAGCGCTGGACCGACCAGGGCAAGCAGGTGGTCAAGCCGAGAGGAGTCAAACTGATCGGACAGGCTGGTCATCCTGCGGCGAATGCGACGGATAGGCTTTGCATATTGCAAAGACTGCCTGACCGGTGCGGCCCTGTCCAGTGGGCTAAGACCGCGCAAGGCCCAAAGATTTCAACGCCTCCGTGATCTCATCCAGAATCGCGGGGTCGTCGATCGTGGCGGGCATTTTCCAGGGCTGGCTGTCGGCGATCTTGACCATGGTGCCGCGGAGAATCTTGCCGGACCGGGTCTTGGGCAGGCGGTCGACGACAACGGCGCGCTTGAAGTCGGCGACGGGGCCGATCTGGTCGCGGACCAGTTGCACGCATTCCTTCACCACCTCGTCATGCGGGCGGTTGGTGCCTTTGTTCAGGCAGAGGAAGCCGAGCGGCGACTGGCCTTTCAACTCGTCGGCCACGCCGATCACGGCGCATTCGGCGACGTCCTTGTGCGAGGCCAGGACCTCCTCCATCGCGCCGGTCGACAGGCGGTGGCCCGCGACGTTGATGACGTCATCGGTGCGGGCCATGATGTAGAGATAGCCGTCGGCGTCGATGTAGCCCGCGTCCCCCGTCTCATAGTAGCCGGGGAAGTGGTTGAGGTAGGATTTCTTGAACCGCTCTTCGGCGTTCCACAGGGTAGGCAGCGTGCCGGGTGGAAGCGGCAGCTTGATCGCGATGGCGCCAAGGGTGCCGGGGGAAACCGGGTGGCCGCCTTCGTCGAGGACCTGCACGTCAAAGCCCGGCATGGCGACGGAAGGCGAGCCGATCTTGACCGGGAGGTGCTCGATCCCGAGCGGGTTCGCGGCGATGGCATAGCCGGTTTCCGTTTGCCACCAGTGGTCGATGACCGGGACCTTGAGGTGCCGCTGTGCCCAGTGGATCGTGTCGGGGTCGGCGCGTTCTCCGGCAAGGTAAAGGGCCTGAAGGGTAGGGAGTTTCGGGACCAGTTTGCCTTCGGGATCGTCGCGCTTGATGGCGCGAAGGGCAGTGGGGGCGGTGAAGAAGCTGCGGACCTTGTGTTCGTTAATGACCCGCCAGAAGGCGGCAGCGTCGGGCGTGCCGACGGGTTTGCCTTCGTAGACCACAGTGGTGCAGCCGGCGATGAGGGGGGCGTAGCAGATGTAGCTGTGGCCGACGACCCAGCCGACGTCACTGGCGGCCCAGAAGACGTCACCGGCCCCGCAATTGTAGATCGCGCGCATGGTCCAGTTGAGCGCGACGAGGTGCCCGGCAGTCGGGCGCACTACGCCCTTGGGCGCGCCGGTGGTGCCGGAGGTATAGAGGATATAGGCCGGGTGATTGCCTGCGACGGGGGTGCAGTCGGCGGGGGTGACGCCGTACTGGAACTCGTGCCAGGCGACATCGCGGCCGGGGGTCAGTCTGGCCACCTCCTGCTCGCGCTGGAAAATCACGCAGAAGTCGGGTTTGTGAGTCGCCTGGTCGATGGCGGCGTCGAGGAGGGGTTTGTAGTGGACGGTGCGGGAGGGCTCGATCCCGCAGGAGGCGGCGATGATCGCCTTGGGGGTGCAGTCGTCGATGCGGACGGCCAGCTCGTTTGCGGCAAAGCCGCCGAAGACGACGGAGTGGATCGCGCCAAGGCGGGCGCAGGCGAGCATCGCCTCCAGCGCCTCGGGGACCATCGGCATGTAGATGATGACGCGGTCGCCCTTGGCGATGCCCTTGGCCTTCAGCGCCCCGGCCAGGCGGGAGACCCTCTCCTGCAGTTCGGCATAGGTGATGACGTGTTTCGTGCCGGTGACCGGGCTGTCATGGATGATGGCGGGTTGCTTGCCGCGGCCCGCGATGACGTGGCGGTCGACGGCGTTCCAGCAGGTGTTGACCTGGGCGTCAGTGAACCATTCGAAGAGAGGGGCGCGGCTGTCGTCGAGCGCCTTCGTGGGCTTCTTCACCCAGTCGATCCCACCCGCAGCCCCCATCCAGAACCCTTCCGGGTCCTGTTGCCATTGGCCGTATACCTGCGCATAGCCCATCGTGATCTCCCCCCGACGATGCTCCTCCGCTTGTGGTGGTATGCGATGGGGTGCGGGTCTTGCAACGGTGTTACCGATAGCAGAGTGCGACAGATTTGCAGAATTTGCGCGGCGCAGGAGGCAAATTTTGCAAATTGATCACATCCTGCAAAGCGGGTTGCCGCCGTGGCCCGCGGTTTGCAAAGGGCGGCGGAATTTTCGAAAATTCCGCTCCGGAGCCTTGGAAGGCTCCGGTCCGATTTCTTCAAAGAAATCGGCGCCCGACTCAGCCGTAGTGCGCGACGGGCGTTCCGGCGATGGCGGACATGTTCAGAAGGCCGCGCGCAGTGATCGCTGGGGTCACCACATGTGCCTTGTTGCCCATGCCCATCAGGATCGGGCCGACTTCTAGCCCGCCCGCCTTGACCTTCAGGATGTTGCGCACGCCCGAGGCGACCTCGGAGGAGGCAAAGACGAGGACGTTCGCCGCCCCTTCGTAGCGGCTGCCGGGCAAGAGGCGGTCGCGGATCGCCTGGTCGAGGGCGGCGTCGATGTTCATCTCGCCTTCATAGGCAAAGTCGGGTTCCCGCTGGTCCAGCATCTCGAGCGCCTCGCGCATGCGACGGGCGCTGGCGGTGTCCATATTGCCGAACTGCGACTGGGTGCACAGCGCGATCTTGGGTGTCAGTCCAAAGCGGCGGACGTGGCGGGCGGCACCGATCACCGTTTCCATGATCTGGTGCGGCGTGGGTTCGGGGTGGACATGCGTATCGGCGATGAAGAGCGGGCCGTCCTCCAGGATCATCAGGCTGAGCGCCGCAACCGGGTGCAGGCCCCCGCGTGCCAGAATCTGGCGGACATAGCCTAGGTGCCAGTTGAACTGGCCGAAGGTGCCGCAGAGCATGCTGTCGGCTTCATCCCGGTGGACCATGATCGCGGCGATGGCTGTGGTGTTGGTGCGCATCACGGCGCGGGCAGTATCGGGGGTGACGCCCTGCCGCGCCATAAGCTCGTGATAGGTGCCCCAGTAGTCGCGATAGCGGTGGTCGTTTTCCGGGTTCACCAGATGGAAGTCGCGGCCGGGGCGGATCGGCAGGCCGAAGCGTTCGCAGCGCGCCTCGACGACCTCGGGGCGGCCGATCAGGATGGGCTGGTCGTTCGTCTCTTCCAGCATCGCGTTTGCGGCGCGGAGAACGCGCTCGTCCTCGCCTTCGGCAAAAACAATGCGACGGGCTGCCATCTTCGACGCCTCGAACACCGGGCGCATGATGAGGGCGGACTTGAAGACCGAGCCGTCGAGGTTGCGCTTGTAGGCATCGAGATCCGGCAAGGGCCGGGTGGCGACGCCGGTTTCCATCGCGGCTTTGGCGACGGCACTGGCGACGACGCCGATCAGGCGTGGGTCGAAGGGTTTGGGGATCAGGTAGTCGGGGCCGAAGCTGAGCGTCTCGCCCCGGTAGGCGGCGGCGGCCTCGGCTGAGGTTGTGGCGCGGGCAAGGGCGGCGATTCCGTCGATGCAGGCCAGTTCCATTTCGTCGTTGATCGTGGTGGCGCCGACGTCGAGGGCACCGCGGAAGATGAAGGGGAAGCACAGGACGTTGTTGACCTGGTTCGGGAAATCGCTGCGCCCCGTGGCGATGATCGCGCCGGGGGCCGCTTTCCGCGCCTCGTCCGGCAGGATTTCGGGGGTGGGGTTGGCCAGCGCGAAGATGATCGGGTTCAGGGCCATGGATTTAACCATGTCGGGCGTCAACACGCCCGGGCCGGAGAGGCCCAGGAAGAGGTCGGCCCCGGGGATCACTTCGGCTAGCGAGGCAGGAGTATTGCCTTGAGCGAAGGCGGCCTTTTGCGCGGTCATCTGCGCTTGGCGACCGTGGTAGACTAGGCCTTCAAGGTCACAGAGCCAGACGTTTTCGCGTTTGACGCCCAGCTTGACGAGCATCTCAAGGCAGGCGATGCCCGCCGCTCCGCCGCCGGTGGAGACGACCTTGATGTCAGCGAAGTTCTTCCCGGCGACGATCATTGCGTTCGTCGCGGCAGCGCCCACGACAATGGCGGTGCCGTGCTGGTCATCGTGGAAGACGGGGATGTTCATCCGCTCACGACACAGCTTCTCGACGATGAAGCAGTCGGGGGCCTTGATGTCCTCAAGGTTCACCGCGCCAAAGGTGGGTTCCAGTGCGCAGACAATGTCGGCCAGCTTGACCGGATCCGGTTCGTTCACCTCGATGTCGAAGCAGTCGATGTTGGCGAATTTTTTGAAGAGGACGGCCTTGCCCTCCATCACCGGCTTGGACGCCAGCGCGCCGATGTTGCCAAGGCCAAGAACGGCGGTGCCGTTCGAGATGACGGCCACGAGATTGCCCTTGGAGGTGTAGCGCGACGCGGTGGCGGGGTCGGCCTTGATCTCCAGGCAGGCTTCGGCCACGCCGGGGGAATAGGCGCGGGCAAGGTCGCGGCCATTGGCGAGGGGCTTGGTCGCGCGAATCTCCAGTTTCCCGGGCTTGGGAAACTCATGATAATCCAGCGCCGCCTGCCGAGCGTTGTCGTGTCGAGCCTCGTCCATTCACCCCTCCCGCGAAACTGGTTTAGCGTTAAACCAGTTTCTAATCGTCGCCAAGTTTCGGCTTTCCGCAGGCCGCTTGCAAATCGGCGGCCTGCCGATCACCATGGCCCCATAGCACGGGGAATGCCATGACGGAAACACGCGCCGAAGTACGGTTGCCGACGAAAGAGCTTCGCGACGATCTGCCGTTCTACACGAAGGTGCTGGGATTTCGGCTGGACATGATCTTTCCGGCGGACAATCCGGAGGTCGCAGTGCTGTCGGGGCACGGGCTGCGGCTGCGCATCCAGAAGGGGGCGGCAGAGGCCCCTGGCACGCTGCGGATCCTGACGGATGATCCAGGGTTTGCGGGGGGCGCGAAGGCGCTGATCGCTCCGAATGGAACGCGGGTGGAGGTGGATGAATTGAACCCGCCGGTGGTGACGCCCGCGACGGAGCATGCTTTTGTTGTGCGCCGCCTGGCCGACCAGGCGCCCTGGGTGATCGGGCGGGCGGGGATGGAGTATCGCGACCTGATCCCCTCGCGACTGGGCGGCGCGATGATCGCGAGCCACATCCGCGTGCCGGACGGCCCGGTGCCCGACATGGTGCATTTCCACAAGGTGGGCTTTCAGCTGATCTTCTGTGTCGCGGGCTGGGTGGATGTTCTGTATGAAGATCAGGGGGATTTGCGGCGCATCCATGCCGGGGACTGCTTCATTCAGCCGCCGGGCATCCGTCACAAGGTGCTGCATTCGGAAGGCGTGCAGGTGGTAGAGATCGGCGTTCCGGCCGAGCATGTCACCGAGATCGACCACGAGATGACCTTGCCCACCCCGCATTACCGGCCGGAACGGGAATGGGAGGGGCAGCGGTTCGTCCATGACATCGGTCGGGAGGGGGTGTTCAAGCCGTTCCGCATTCCGGGCTTCGAGGCGCGCGACACGGGGATCATGGCGGCCACGAAGGGTGTGGCCGGGGTGGTGGTGGCGCGGCCCGTGGGTCCAGCCCCCTGGACGGTGCACGAGGGGGATATCCTGTTCACCTTCGTTATGTCGGGCGGGATGACGCTGGAGGGCGAGGGGAAGGCGCCGTTCCGACTGGAGCCGGGCGATGCTTTCGTGATCCCACCCGGCATGGCGACGCGATATTCCGATGCGACGGCAGACCTTGAATTGCTGGAAGTGACGCTTCCCGGCAATCCGCCGACGCGAGTGGTTTGAAGCGCTTGCGGAAAGCGTGCCGGGGCCGCACACTCTGACCAAACGGTCAAAAGGAGGGGCGCGATGACGCTTCTGGACGCGGCGACGGCAGTCAGAGAGCGGGCCTATGCGCCCTATTCGCGCTTCAAGGTGGGGGCGGCGTTGCGGTCGACCAGCGGTGCGGTGCATGTCGGCTGCAATGTCGAGAACGTGGCCTATCCCGAGGGGACCTGCGCCGAAGCGGGCGCGATTGCCGCGATGATTGCAGCAGGAGACACCCGGATTGCAGAGATCTGGGTGATTGCCGACAGCCCAGAGCCGGTGCCGCCCTGTGGCGGCTGCCGCCAGAAGATCGCGGAGTTTGCGGATCAGTCGGTTCGGGTCACGCTTTGCACCACGGACGGAAAACAGAAGGTCATGACCGTGGCCGAGCTTCTGCCGGGTGTGTTCACGTCAGCGCATATGGAACGGACATGACCGACGCCCGCACCATCATCGCGACGATCCGGGACGGCGGAAAGCCTTTGGATGATGACCTGCGCTGGTTCGCGGCCGGGCTGGCCAGCGGTGCGGTGACGGATGCCCAGGCGGGGGCCTTCGCGATGGCGGTGTTACTGAAAGGCCTGCCGGAAGCAGGCCGCGTGGCACTGACGACTGGCATGCGAGATACCGGCAAGGTCATGGAATGGGACTTGCCAGGTCCGGTGGTGGACAAGCATTCGACAGGTGGGATCGGGGATTGCACCTCGCTGCTTCTTGCCCCGGCGCTGGCCGCCTGCGGGGCCTATGTGCCGATGATCTCGGGCCGGGGGCTTGGCCACACGGGCGGGACGCTGGACAAGCTGGAGGCGATCCCGGGCTTTCGGACCGGGCTGACGGAAGCGGCGTTCCGCAAGCAGGTGGCCAATCTGAAATGCGCGATCGTGGCGGCCAGCGCCGACCTCGCGCCCGCCGACAAGCGGCTTTATGCGATCCGGGATGTTTCGGGGACGGTGGAGTCGGTGGACCTGATCACGGCGTCTATCCTGTCTAAGAAGTTGGCGGCGGGGCTGGAGGCGCTGGTTCTGGATGTGAAGTGCGGGTCGGGCGCGTTCATGAAGACGCCGGAGCGGGCCGAGGAACTGGCCCGTGCGCTGGTCACCACCGCACAGGGCGCGGGCTGCATGACCAGCGCACTCATCACCGACATGTCGCAGCCCCTTGCGACTGCGGCGGGCAATGCGCTGGAGGTCATCGAGGTGATGGAGACGCTGACGGGGACCTCCGTCAACACTGCGCTCTGGGATCTGACGGTGGCCTTGGGCGGCGAGGCGCTGGCGCTGGCGGGCCTGGCGGCGGATGCCGAGGATGGCGGCGGGCGCATTGCGCAGGCCCTGGAATCGGGCGCGGCGGCTGAGATATTCGGGCGGATGGTGGCCGCGCAAGGGGGGCCTGCGGATTTCGTGGAGCGCTGGCCGGACCGGTTGCCCTCGGCCCCGGTGATGGTCGAGGTTCCGGCGCTGGCGGATGGTTATATCGCCGAGATCGACGGCGAGGCGCTGGGCCATGTCGTCGTGCGGCTGGGGGGAGGGCGGTTGCGCGAAGGGGATCGGGTGAACCCCTCGGTCGGGATGTCCGACCTGGCCGGGATTGGCGAGGAGACGGGCGCGGGCGTGCCCTTGGCCATGGTGCATGCCGTGACCGAAAGCGCGGCAGAAGCGGCTGTCCGGGCGGTACAGGCGGCCTACCGGATTGTAGATGAGGTTCCAGAAGAGCCACCTCTGGTGATGAAGAGGATCGGCTGAATGGCACGCGCGTTCCTGATCGTGCTGGACTCGGTTGGCTGCGGCGGCGCGCCGGATGCAGCGGCTTTCGGGGACGAAGGCGCGAACACGCTGGGCCATATCGCGGCCGCCTGTACGGAGGGTCGGGCGGAGGTCGGGCGATCCGGGCCGTTGAAGATGCCGAACCTGGACCGGCTGGGGCTCGGGGCGGCGATCCGTTTGGCCTCGGGCACGGCGACGCCGGGGCTTGACGCGGTGCCCGAGGGGCTGTGGGGGGCGGCGACGGAAGTGTCGCGCGGCAAGGATACGCCCTCGGGGCACTGGGAACTGGCGGGCGTGCCGGTGCCCTGGGACTGGACTTATTTCCCCGACACTATGCCCGCCTTTCCCCCGGATATCGTGGCCGAGGTCTGCCGGTTGGCAGGAACTGAGGGCATCCTTGGAAACTGCCATGCAAGTGGTGTGCCGATCATTGCGGAACACTGCGAGGAGCATCTGCGTACGGGCTGGCCGATCTGCTACACCAGCGCCGACAGCGTCTTTCAGATCGCCGCGCATGAGGAAGCCTTCGGGCTGGAGCGGCTGTTGAAGCTGTGTGCCGATCTGGCGCCTATGCTGCACGCCCGCAAGGTTGGGCGGGTCATCGCGCGGCCGTTCACCGGGAGTTGCGGTGATTTCAAGCGGACGTCGAACCGCAAGGATTTCGCAATCGCCCCGCCTTCGCCGACGCTGCTGGACTGGGTGGCGGGTGCCGGTCGGGCGACGCATGGGATCGGCAAGATCGGCGACATCTTTTCCATGCGCGGGGTGGGCAAGCTGTGGAAGGGGAAATCAGATGCTGACCTTTTCGAACATTTGCTTCGCCTTGGGGCCGAAGCTGAGGCGGGTTCCTTGACGTTTGCGAACTTTGTCGAATTCGACACGCTTTATGGCCACCCGCGCGACGTGTCGGGCTATGCCCGTGCGCTGGAGTGGTTCGACGCGGGGCTTCCCCGGTTCCTTGCGGCCCTGAAGCCCGGTGATCTGGCGATCTTCACCGCCGACCATGGCAACGATCCCACCTGGCGCGGGACGGAACACACGCGAGAGCGGGTTCCGGTCGTGGCCTGGGGTGTGGGTGCCCGCGACGTGGGGTTGCGCGGGTTCGTGGATGTGGGGGCAAGCGTGGCGGCGCATCTGGGGGTCGCCTCGCAAGGTCCGGGGCGAAGCTTCCTGTGACGGCCGCCGGAGGGGTCACACCCCCGCCCCCCCGCGGGATACTTGTACCAGTATGAAAGAAGGGAGCGTGTCATGCGCGGATTGCCGAAGGTCGAGTTGCACCTGCATCTGGAGGGGGCGGCCCCACCGAACCTTATCGCGGGGCTCGCGAAAGAAAAGCATCTGGACATATCCGGCATCTTCGATGCGCGGGGGAACTATCGCTACAAGGACTTCTGGGATTTCATGGATGTCTATGAGGTGGCGACCTCGGCCTTGCAGAGCCCCGAGGATTATGCGCGGCTGGTCCGGGCAGTACTCGAGGAATCGGCGGCCTCGGGCGTGGTCTATTCCGAGACCTCCCTGACGCCCGACTTTTGTGGCGGACGCGACATCGTGGCCTGGCGGGAATACCTGCACGCGATACAGGAGGTGGCCGATCAGGCCGAGCGAGACCTTGGGATCACGCAGCGGGGAATCATCACCTGCGTTCGGCATTTCGGGCCGGAAAAGGCGCGGGAGACGGCGCTCTGCGCAGCCGAGACGGCGGGGGACTGGATCGTGGGCTTCGGGATCGCAGGAGACGAAAAGATCGGCGCGCCCAAGGATTTCCGCTGGGCCTTCGACTGCGCGCGGGAGGCGGGGCTCCGGCTCACGGCCCATGCGGGGGAATGGGGCGGGCCTTCGAGCGTGCGGGATGCGCTGCGCGACCTGGAGGTGGAGCGGATCGGTCATGGGGTGCGGGCGATCGAGGATCTGGCGCTGGTGGACGAGCTGGCCGAGAAGGGGATTGTCCTGGAGGTCTGTCCGGGGTCGAATGTGGCTTTGGGGATTTACAAGTCGTTCCGGGATCATCCGATCAATGAGTTGGACAGGCGAGGGGTGAAGGTAACCGTTTCGACCGACGACCCGCCCTTCTTTCATACCACGATGGCGCGGGAATATGAGGAGCTGCACCGGGCCTTCGATTGGGACGAGGCGCAATTCCGGAAGATCGCGCGCCAGTCGCTTGACGCGGCCTTTTGCGACGCGGATACCAAGGCGAGGATCGGAAAGCTGCTGGAGGCCTGAAATGCTGGATCACCTGACCGTCGTGTCGCACCCCCTGGTCCAGCACAAGCTGACCTTGATGCGCGAGAAGGACACGTCAACGGCCAGCTTCCGGAAGCTGTTGCGCGAGATCAGTCTGCTTCTGGCCTATGAGGTCACGCGCGAACTGCCGATGACCACCAAGCGGATCGAGACGCCGCTGGAGGAGATGGACGCCCCCGCGATCGAGGGGAAAAAGCTGGCACTGGTCAGCATCCTGCGGGCGGGGAACGGGCTTCTGGACGGTATCCTGGAGCTGGTTCCAGCGGCGCGAGTGGGATTCGTGGGGCTATACCGCGACCCGGAAACGCTGCAGCCGGTCCAGTACTATTGCAAGCTGCCGGACCATATGGAGGACCGGATCGCCATCGTGGTGGACCCGATGCTGGCCACGGGGAACTCTAGTGCGGCGGCGGTCAGCCTGTTGAAACAGGCGGGCGCGAAACAGATCCGCTTCCTGTGCCTGTTGGCCGCGCCGGAAGGGATCGCCCGGATGAAGGAGGCGCATCCGGATGTGCCGATCGTCACGGCGGCGGTAGACAGCCATCTGAACGACCACGGCTATATCGTGCCGGGCCTTGGCGATGCCGGGGACCGGATGTTCGGGACCAAGTGATGCGGAGACTTGCGCTTGGACTTTGGCTGATTGGAGCGTTGCCGGGCTTGGCGCAGGACGGTGGCGGTCCGGCAGAATTGCCGCCCGCCAGCTATGCCGGACAGCAGTATGTTGACAGCCGGGGTTGCCTTTTCCTGCGGGCTGGCCAGCCAGGGCAGGTGATCTGGGTTCCGCGCGTGACGCGCGATGGCGTGCCGATCTGCGGCTACCCGCCTTCGGGGCGTCGGGTTCCGGTGGCGTCTGAAGATGCGGCACCGGCCGAACCCGCACCCGCGGCGCCAGCGACAGCAGCCACCGCAAGCGGGGGCTATTTCGTGGCGGTGGGCAGCTTTGGCGTGGCGGCCAATGCCGACAAGGCGCTCTCGCGACTGAAATCGCTAAACTATCCGGTGGCCCGAGGGCAGATGAGCCAAGGCGCGAAACTGGTCACGGTCTTTGCCGGACCGTTTGCCACCAGCGAGGAGGCGGCGCGGGCGCGAGCAGAGTTGCGCGGTCTTGGCTTTCCGGACGCGATTGTGGTCGGGCCCTGACGCCCCTAGCCGCCGCAGATGCCCTGAAGCGCGATCCAGGTTTCATCGGGGATGAGGGGCGAGGGTGCGAGGCCCTTGTAGGGGTCGCCCGCGGCAAGTTCGGAAAGCGTTTTGCCGTCCGGATCGATTGCTGCGGCGTAGGCTGTTGCCGGAACCTGCGCCACCTCGAAGGCCCGGATCATGGTCGCAGTATCGAGCGGTTCGGGTGTGGCGCGCAGGGCTGTTTCGCCATAGCCCGCAATCGCTTCATCCGACAGTTCAGCGGTGGTCAGAAGCTGGAAAGTGGCCTTCAGCCCGGCATGCTGCAAAAGCGGGATGATCGGGTCGGTCTGGCGTGAGCGCAGGCGTTCGACAAGGGCGGCCCCGGCTGCCGCTTCCGGTCCGTTGGCCTGTTCGATCAGGCTGCGCGGCAGGATGATGACATCGCCCGGCAGATGCAGCGGTTGGGAAACGCCTTCGGGCATCACATAGAGGATCGGGGTGTCGACCGGACCAAAGACGCGGTCCGCAAGGCCCGCCAAGGCCTGCAGGCCCAGTTGATTGTCGCACGGTGCGCCGGTGACGCGTGACAGGTCGTCAAGCACGCGTTGGCCGATTTCGGCGCGTTGCGCGGGCGGCACGACCGAGGCGGTATGCGACACAAGCGTACCCGGCAGCCAGACGGTGGCCAGCGCCAGGATACCAAGCGCGGTCGCGCCGAGGATCAGCCCGCGCAGCCGACCAGGGCGGGCCTCTGCCGCTTTCAGGGCCGCCCGGACCGAGTCTAGTGCTGCGACCATGTCGGGCTCGGACAATTCCAGGCTTTCCAGGGCGTCGTCGCCCGGGGCAAAGACGGCTGGAGTTTCGCCACGGTTTACCCGCTCGATTGCGGGCAGCGACCAATGGCTGACAGCTTCGCCGCTGCGCGGGTCGGACAAGGTCAAAGTGGCCTCGCCCAGTCGAACGAGCACCTCGCGACGTTGATCCTGCGGCGTCTCGCGCCACAGACCGGAACATTCCAGCCGCTGATACTTTTTGAGCGCCGTCATCGGGCCGTGGGTCTCTGCCTGTTTCGAAGCAGCTTATCGCCGGATGACGGCGGCCACAATCGGCTTGGGACGGGTGAGCCCGGTCGGGGGGCCGTAAGCGGCGGGCGGGCGTCGCGTTCAGGCGGGCAAGGTTACTGCGGCGCGGGCAGAAGGGGCGGACCTGAAGGCTGAGAGCAGATGACTGACACCCCGAACCACACCCTGGCAGCGTTTGGCGCGGTGCTGGTCTATGCCTGCGTGATCGCCTTCACCGACAATTACGTGCGGGTCATCGCCCAGGACGCGGGGCTGTGGCAGTTCCACGCGACGCGGACGGCCATGGCCTTTGGACTGTTGGCGCTCTTGGCGGTGCCCTTGGCGTTGCGGCTGTGGCCAAAGCGGCCTGGGGCAGTTCTGGCACGGTCTGCCATTCACGGGTCAGCCATGTTGATCTATTTCGGCGCGCTGGCCTTTCTGCCGGTGGCGCAGGTGGCGGCGGGGCTGTTCACGGCGCCGATCTTCGTCCTTTTGATCCAGCGGGTGATCTATGGGCAGCCGATTTCGATGCTGCAGGTCGTTTCGGTGGGCATGGGATTTGCGGGCGTTGTGATGGTTCTTGGGCCCGAGGCAATGTCCGGGGCCAGCTTTGCCGCGCTTTTGCCGATCATCGCCGGTGCGCTGTACGCAATGGGCAATATCGCGACGCGGGCCTGGTGCGAAGGGGAAAGTGCCGAAACCCTGGTGGCCGGGTTCTTTGGCATGCTGGGCGTGTTCGGGCTGATCGGGATGGCGGCGCTGTGGCTGGTGCCGGTCGCCGTGCCCGAAGGGGCCGACGGTTTTCTGCAACGCGGGCCGGTCTGGCCCACAGGCACCTTCCTGTGGTGGACCTTCGTGCAAGCGGCGGGGTCGCTTCTGGGCGTCGGGATGATCGTGAAGGCCTACCAGATCGCTGAAGCTTCGCGGGTGTCGGTCTTTGAATATGTGATCCTGCCTGCCTCTGCGGCCTGGGGGTTCTTTCTTTGGGGCGAAGTGTTGACCTGGCTGGCCGTTGCCGGCATGGCGCTGATTGCCTTGGCCGGAGTGCTGATCGCCCGCGTTCAGTCGCCCACGGCCTCGCGCCAGTGACGGCGGCAGAGGCTGACGTAGGTCTCGTTCCCGCCGATCACCACCTGCTCGCCATCTTTCAGCGCGCGACCGTCCGGGCCGCGGCGGATGACCATGGTGGCCTTCTTGCCGCAATGGCAGATCGTGCGGACCTCGCGCATCTCGTCGGCCCAGGCGAGAAGGGCGGCCGAGCCGGGAAAGAGGTTGCCCTGGAAGTCGACGCGGAGGCCGTAGCACATGACCGGCACGCCCAGATCGTCAACCGCGCGGGCCAGTTGCCAGACCTGCGGCTTGGACAGGAACTGCGCCTCGTCGATGAAGACGCAGGCGACGGAGCCCTTGGCGAACCGGTTTTGCAGCTTTGCGAAGAGGTCTTCGTCGGGGCTGAAGGTGTCGGCCTCCTCGCCAATGCCGATGCGGCTGGCGATCCTGCCCTGACCGGCGCGGTTGTCGAACTGCGCGGTGATCAGATAGGTCTGCATGCCGCCTTCGCGGTAGTTGTGCGAGGCTTGCAGAAGCGAGGTCGATTTCCCCGCGTTCATGGTGGAGTAGTGAAAGTACAGCTTGGCCATGCGGTTTGCCCTAACCCAACGTCGGCACGCGCCGCAAGGGTTTGCCCCTTTTGGCACGGCCGACGAAAGGCAGAACTTGTTACCAGAGCACTGGTTAATGCGCGAACCGCGCAGCACTGATACAGGATGGTCCGCCGCCTGAAGGCACTGCCAACAGCCACCCAAAGCTTGACTGCGGCGGCAGACCTGAACTGTGCCGATGCTGGGGACATCGGCGAACTCGTCAACGTTCCGAACCGGGTTCGGAACCTCTTTATCAATGACAAGTCGTTCCGACGCGGTTAATGGGAAAAGACCGTTGCCTTTCCCCGGTCTATAGTTTGGCCGGGTGTCCCGGAGCCCAAGATGTCGATCGCGTCCTATCTGAAGAAGCACACCGAAGCGCTGGTGAAGGATGTCGGCATCGAGGCTGCCTGCGAAATCACAGGCAAATCAAAGGCGACCCTGGGGCGCTACTATTCGGACAGCGACGAACATGACGACCGCTTCATGCCAATCGACGTTGTCGCGGCGCTGGAGGCATCAAGCCGCTTTCCGCATGTGACTTCGGCCCTGGCTGATCTGCGCGGCATCACCATGTCTTATGACGGCGAGCGGCGGAACTCGACCTCTGCCGGCGTGAATCATGATGTGGTCGCTCTGGCGCAACGGTTCGGGATGCTGATGGCCGAGTATAATCAGGCCATCGGCGATGGGAAGATCTCGGTCAACGAGGCAAAACGCCTCTTGCGTGAGACGCTGGCCATCCAGCAGGTGCTGTTGGAAATGAAGCTGAACCTGGAAGAGGAGGCGGGCTGAGGGATCAGCCCGGCCGCCGTTTCTGTCCTTCGGGACGGCGCGGCGCGAAGCTGCCGCCTTGTGGCTTGGGCGACCCCTGACGCGGTTTCTGACCCGCCCGCTGACCCGGTGCCGGAGGTTTCGATCCCGGCTTCTGCCCGCCCTGGCGCTGCGGCCTCTGCCCACGGTTCTGCCCGGGCTTCGGCGCAGCGGCGACCACATCGGCCGCCCAAGGCGCACCGCCGACGATCGGCAGCGGCTTTTTCAGAAGTTTCTCGATGGCCTGCAACTCACCCATCTCGGCGGGTGCGCAAAAGCTGATCGACGAGCCTTCTGCCCCCGCCCGCGCGGTGCGGCCGATGCGGTGGACATAGTTCTCCGGCACATTGGGCATGTCGTAGTTGTAGACATGGCGCACCGTTGGAATGTCGATCCCACGGGCGGCGACGTCCGTGGCGACCAGCACGTCCAACTCTCCACCCTTGAAGTCGCTGAGCGTGCGGTCGCGCTGGTTCTGGCTTTTGTTGCCGTGGATCGAGCCCACCTTGAAGCCCCAGGACGCGAGGAGTTTCGCCAGCTTCTCCGACCCATGCTTGGTCCGACCGAAAACCAGTGCCTGTTCGCCCGGGTGCTTCTTCAGGTAGTCTTCCAGAAGCTTGGCTTTGTCGCCATTGGGAATGAAGTGGACGCCCTGGCTTATCTTGTCGGCGGGCTTTCCGGGCGGGGCAACCTGTACCTTGACCGGATCGCGCAGGTAAGTGTCGGCTATCTCGCCGATGTCCTTGGGCATCGTTGCGCTAAAGAGCAGCGTCTGGCGCTTTAGAGGGATGTGCTTGGCGATCTTCCGAAGCGAGTGGATGAAGCCCATGTCCAGCATGTGGTCGGCCTCGTCGAGGACAAGGTAGCCGCATTTCTCCAAGGACACATCGCCGCGTTCCAGAAGGTCGATCAACCGGCCAGGAGTGGCGACCAGGACATCGGTCCCGCGCGACAGGGCTTGCGCCTGCTTGAACAGCGATGCGCCGCCCACGACCATCGTGACCTTGACGGCGGTGCCCTTGGTGAAGACTTCGAAATTGTCCTTGATCTGGCTGATGAGTTCCCTTGTGGGCGCAAGGATCAGCGCGCGGACGTTCTTGGGCCCCGGCGGATGGCCGATATCGAGGAGGCGGTGGAGGAGCGGCAGCCCAAAGGCAGCGGTCTTGCCGGTGCCGGTCTGGGCAAGGCCCATCAGGTCGCGGCCCTGCATGATATGCGGGATGGCCTGCGCCTGGATCGGCGTCGGCTGTTTCAGCGTGGTCTTTTCCAACGCTTTCAGGATTTTCGGCGAAAGGCCGAGGTCGGCAAATGTGGTCATGGGAGTCCCATTCGATCAGAGGGCCTGCGACCCTCGCCCCGAGTGAATACCCGTGACCGTGCCGCAAGCGGCGCCCCTGCGTGACGGTGGGAACCAGAGTGTCCGGGTCTTTCAGAGCCTCACGCGGGCACGGACATCGGACAAGGGGCAGATGGGGCCAAGGGCCGCCAAAGTCAAGCTTGGTGTCTGATCTCGCTGACATCTGGACCTTTCTTTGGGTGGGGCGTATCAGTTGTGTCGCGTGCTATTTGCCTATGCGTATCAGGCCCGCAGCGTTGCGGATATGTCCGCACACCTCGGAACCCATTGTTCTTCAAAAAGAAATCGGATCCACCGCAAATGCCGAAGCTTCATCGTGTCGTTGCCTTTTGTGTTCTTGGGGCTGCCGCAGCCTGGATCGCCACGGGCGAGTTCTCTTCGGTCGGCAGCGCTCAGGAGGCCGGGGGTCTGGAAAACCCGACCCCTGAGGCCGAGCCAGCGCCGGTCCTTCGGACGGTGGCCGCAGTCGAGCCGGTCTTTGTCGATCACGCACGGATGATCCGCTTGTCGGGGATCACGGCGGCAGACAAGCGCGCGGCGCTGGCGGCGCGGGCAGAAGGGGTGATCGACGGCCTGGCCCTGGTCAAGGGCGGGGCGGTTTCGGCAGGCGATGTGGTGATGACGCTTGAGGGGCCGGAAACGCTTGCCCAGGCCAAGATCGCCGAGATCGCCCTTGCGCAGCGCGAGCGTGAACTGGAACGGGCGGAGCGGCTCTTTGCGGGCGGCAACACACCCGAGATCGAGGTAACGAATGCCCGGTCGGCCCGGGACGCGGCGGCGGCCGACCTTGCGCGTGCCAAGGCCGCCGTTGATCGGCTGCAGTTGAAGGCTCCTTTCGCCGGGATCGTCGAGACGTTGGATGTGGAGCTTGGCGAATGGGTGCAGACCGGCGCGCCCGTTGCGACGATCCTGGCGCTGGACCCGATCCTTATCCTGGCTGAGGTCAGCGAGCGCGACCTGGGCAGCGTGACGGTCGGGGCAAAAGCGCAGGTGCGGCTGGTCAACGGGGTAGAGCTTGAGGGCCTGGTGCGGTTGGTGGCCCGCGAGGCTTCGGCCGAGACCCGGACCTTTCCGGTCGAGATTGCACTGCCGAACCCGTCGCTCTCCCTGCCGGCAGGCATGACGGCGGAAATCCTGCTGGCCGCCATGCCAGAGAGCGCCGTGGTTGTGCCGCGGTCGGTCATCACCCTGTCAGACAAGGGCGAGCTTGGGTTGCGCGTGGTCGGTGCCGATGACGTGGCCGCCTTCGCCCCGGTGACGATCATCGACGATACGCCCGATGGTCTGGTGGTGACCGGCGTTCCTGAAGGCGTGCGGATTGTCACGGCGGGTCAGGACCTGGTGCGCAATGGCGAGACGGTAGTGGTTGCCGCAGCCGAAGGCGCCAGCCAATGAAGATCGTCGAAACCGCGATAGCCAACGCCCGGCTGACCCTGTCGGTCCTGATCTTTCTGATGCTGGCAGGCACGGTCGCCTATATCAACATCCCGAAAGAGGCCGAGCCGGACATTCAGTTCCCGGTCCTCTACGTCAGCCTGCACTACAGCGGCATCTCGCCCGAAGACAGCGAAAGGCTGCTGTTGCGGCCGATGGAAACCGCGCTGAAGTCGATCACTGGGATCAAGAAGATGACGGCCACCGCCTATCAGGGTGGCGGCAACGTGCTGATCGAGTTTCAGGCCGGGGCCGATCTGACCAAGGCGCTGGACGATGTGCGCAGCAAGGTCGATGGGGCGCGGGCGGAACTGCCGGACGGGGCCGACGAGCCGACAGTGAACGAGGTCAATATCTCGGAGTTTCCGATCCTGGTCATCACCCTGTCAGGTGATGTGCCGGAACGAGTCCTTTCAAAGGCCGGACGCGACTTGCGCGACAGGATCGAGGACCTGCCCCCGGTCCTGGAAGCGAACCTGCAGGGCGTGCGCGACGATCTGGTCGAGGTGGTGATCGACCCCGGGAAGCTTGCGACCTATGGCTTGCGGCCCGACATTCTGATCGCGGGCTTTGCCGCCGGAAATCAGCTGGTTGCGGCCGGGGCGCTGGAAGGCAGCGAAGGGCGCTATGCCATCAAGGTGCCGTCGCTGCTGGAGACTGCCGAGGATGTGGCGAACCTGCCGATCATCTCGACCGGGACGGCGACGGTGCGGGTGCGCGATATCGCCAGTATCCTGCCGACGTTGAAAGAAGCCGAAACCGTGACCCGGCTGGACGGGCGCCCAGCCGTGGCCATCGAGGTGTCAAAGCGCACCGGGGCGAATCTGATCGAAACGGTGGACGAGGTGAAGCGCATCGCCGAAGCTTTCCGTGCGCAGCTGCCGGAAGGGGTTGAGATCAGCTTCAGCCAGGACAAGTCGAAGGACATCCGGCAACTGTTGTTCGACCTGCAGAATTCGGTCCTGACGGCGGTGATCCTGGTTTTCATCGTCATCCTGTACGCGCTGTCCGGGCGCGCCTCGATCCTGATCGGCCTGGCCATTCCGGCTTCTTTCCTGATGGGGATGCTGGCCCTGTCGCTGTGGGGGTTCACGGTCAACATCGTTGTGCTGTTTAGCCTGATCCTGGCGGTCGGCATGCTGGTGGACGATGCGATCATCGTGACCGAATTTGCCGAACGCCGGATGGCCGAGGGCATGGACAAGCGCGAGGCGTTCGCGCTGGCATCCCACAAGATGACCGGGCCGGTGACAGCAGCCACACTGACACGGGTTGCCGCCTTCTCGCCCTTGCTCTTCTGGCCGGACATCGTCGGCGAGTTCATGAAATACCTGCCGATCACGTTGATCGTGACGCTGTCGGCCTCGCTGGTCTATGCGCTGATATTCGTGCCGACCCTGGGGGCGCTGATCGCCAAACCCTTCAAGCATCCGTCGGAGCAGCGGGACGGGCTTTACATGTGGGTGGTGGGCAAGGCAGTCCGCCATCCGGTGATCGTCCTTGTGCTGGCGCTCGGTCTCTTGGGGTCGGTCCCCTATGCCTACAGCCAGTATGGCAAGGGGCTGGAGTTCTTCCCCGATGTTGAGCCTGAGTTCGGGCTTTTGTACGTCAAGGCGCGCGGGAACCTCTCGATTGCGGAAAAGGATGCGCTGGTGGCCCAGGCCGAGGCGCGCATTCTGGGCTGGCCGGGGATCGCGACGGTCTATACGCGGACCGGCAGCAACAGTGGCGGCTTCGGCGGGGACGTGGGGCCCGATGTGATCGGGACGATCCAGTACGAATTCGTCGATTGGCGCGAGCGGAAGAATGCCAACGCCATCCTGGCCGACCTGCGCGCCGCGATGGTCGGGATTCCGGGGGTGGAGATTGAGGTTTCGGTGCCTCAGGCAGGGCCCCCTACGGGCAAGGCGATCCAGATTCAGCTGTCGGCGGATGATCCGACCCATCTGAACGAGGTGGCCAAGCAAGTTGCGGACCGGCTGGCGATCGTGCCGGATGTGATCGACATCTCGAACGGTCTGCCGCCGCCCGGCGTCGACTGGGAGTTGCGGGTCGACCGCGCGGCTGCGGCGCGCTACGGCATTGCGCCTTCGACTGTGGGGGCCATGGTGCAACTGGTGACCGGCGGGCTGAAGCTGTCGGACTATCGGCCGGCAGGGTCTGACGATGCCGTTGATATCGTGCTGCGCCTGCCGCCCGATCAGCGGACCATCGCGGCGTTGGACCAGTTGCGGATCCAGACGGCGGATGGGTCGGTTCCGATCTCGAACTTTGTCACGCGCGAGGCGGTGCCGACCACGGGCACGCTGACCCGGCTGGACAGCGCCCGCACCGTGACCGTGCAGGCCGGTATCCGCGAGGGGGTGCAGGCCGACGAGGTGCGGCAGAAGGTCGTGGCGGCGCTGGAGGCGGCGAAGCTCGACCAGTTCGGAATCCGCTGGAAGCTTGCGGGCGAGGATGAGCAGCAGGCCGAATCCATGGCCTTCCTCGCCAATGCCTTCATTGCGGCCATCTTCCTGATCTTTGCCGTGCTTCTTGCCCAGTTCAACAGCTTCCGGTCGGTCGGGCTGGTGCTGTCGGCCATCGTCATGTCGACCATTGGCGTGTTTCTGGGCCTGATGATCATGGGCCAGCCCTTCAGCGTGGTGATGACGGGGATCGGGGTCATCGCGCTGGCGGGCGTGGTGGTGAACAACAACATCGTGCTGATCGACACTTTCGATACCCTGCGCCGTGAGGGGAAACCGAAGATCGAGGCCATCCTGCAGACCTGCCGCGAACGTGCGAGGCCGGTGGTGCTGACGGCGTTGACCGCGATTCTGGGTGTCTTGCCCATTGCCTTTGGCCTGAACCTTGAGCTGCTGAACCACGAGGTCACCATCGGCGCGCCATCGACCCAATGGTGGATCGCGCTGTCCAGCGCCATCGTCTATGGTCTGGCCTTTGCGACCTGTCTGACGCTGGTCGTCATCCCGTCGCTCTTGATGCTGGTCAGCCGCTCAGACAACCCGAAGCCTTGGATCTGGCAGCGGACCAAGCGGCGGGCCTGGCACGCGGCAAACAGGGGGTCACGCGGGGCCCAGGCGGCCGAGTGAGCTAGTACATCGAGCGGCGATAATCCGCTTCGAGCCCCTCGTCGATCTTCTGCATTTCGGCAGGATCCTGCGGCGCGCCTGTGGTCTGATCGAGGATCATCTTCAGGAGGCTTGGCATGTCCGTGCGATCCTGCCGGGCGGCCGGGTCCCAGAGGCGTGACCGCCGGAACGCCTTGGCGCAGTGCAGGTAGACCTCGGTCACGGTCACGATGATGGCCAGCGTGGGCGCGCGGTTATTGACCGCCATCTGGCGCAGGATCTCGGGGTCGGTTGACAGACGCGCGGTGCCGTTCACCCGCAGCGTATCGTCGAAGCCGGGCACCATGAACAGGATCCCGACATTCGGGTTGGAAAGAATGTTCGCCAACGTA
Organism: Tabrizicola sp.; assembly: GCA_025458105.1. Taxonomy (GTDB): domain Bacteria; phylum Pseudomonadota; class Alphaproteobacteria; order Rhodobacterales; family Rhodobacteraceae; genus Tabrizicola. Next base: position 23,552 of record JALOTD010000018.1, read on the forward strand.
TCGAGGCGGTTGTTGCCCGGGCGGTCCGGAATAGCCAGCGTCTGGTCATCCAGCACCTGCACAAAGCCAGCAGGGTCGCCGCGCGGGCTGACATCGGCCTTGCCATCCTGATTCTGTGTGCCGATGCAGAGGAACGGGGCACGCCGGATGAATTCCCGGGCATGCGGGTCCAGAACGGGCAGGGCCTTCAATGCGGCGAGGGTGTGTGTCGGCGGATAAAGCGCGCGCAGCGCCCCCTCCGAGGTGACGTCGAATTCGGATCGGACAGCAGTCGACATGAAACCTCCTCCTCCAGGCAGGGCCTGAGTTCACTTGGGTTCGGTTGCGAGGGGTGAAGCAATAAGAGCCGCTCCATCGACAAACGCAAGAAATAATTTACGCCATGAAATAATTATTGGCTGTCTTGTGGGTGTTGAAGGGTCTCCAGCGGATTGAGACCAAGTCTTCGCAGCAGAGTTGCGACGCTGGGCCCAGTATTCGTTCAGCGAATGAAGCCAAACCGAAACGGCCCGCTTCAGCGAAGCGGGCCGTTTTCAGTGAAACCGAAGTTTCTCTTTGGTGGAGCCAGGGAGGATCGAACTCCCGACCTCTTGAATGCCATTCTTCCGGTCTTGGCAGTGCTTCGTCCCATGTGATCCGGCAAACATCTGCAAAACAACAGTTTGCAACAAAATTCAAGTTGTCAAATTTCCACTTGATCCCATATGATCAGCCTCAGTTGTTGCAAAATTTGTTGCAAAGGAGCCAGATCATGCCGTCCGTCGACCTCTCGAAACGCCCGTCCATCGCGAAGATCAAACACCCGGAGACGGGCACCGTCTTCTACTCCCACGACGGCACGGGGTACAAAGGCCTGCGCTTGTCTGTTGGAAAGACGACGAAGACATGGGTCTTGTCCAAGCGCATCGGGTCTTCCGTGAAGTCTGTTACCCTTGGCGCGTTCCCGGCCATCGCGACGGGCGATCAGGCATTGGTCCTCGCCAACGCCAAGCTCGAAGAACTCGACCATGGGCGGGATGCGAAAGCATCAGGTATCAAGACCTTAGGCGATGCCTTCGACTCACACATCAAGAACAGCACGGCGAAGCAGGCGACTCTCGACACCTACAAGATCGAGATCGACACCTACCTGACCGACCTGTTCAAGAAGCCCGTCGAGAAGGTCACGTTGCCGATGATGGAGGAGGTTGTACGCAACATTGAAAAGGCGGGCAAGGTTTCGACGGCGGAACACGTCTGCGCCCTCATCCGCATGGCATCGCGCCGGGCGTCGATCCTGCGCGGTCTCCCCTACGTTGCGGCAGAGTTGAAGGTCAAACAGAAGCCCAAGAAGAAACCGGGTATCTTGTTCGACGTAAACCAGCCGTGGCCCTGCATCGACCTTATCCGCGCGATCAGCAGCCCGACGAGGCGGGTTGCGTGGATCGTCATGCTGTTCACAGGAATCCGGTCTGGCGATGTCTGCGAACTGCGCTGGTCCCACGTTGACCTCGTCAAAGGCACGATCAAGATTGACGATTTGAAGAACCACCAGGAACGTGTGTTCCCCATCGCGAAGGTGGTCGTCGCTGCCCTAAAGACGTTGCCCCAGCACGATGGTTGGGTGTTCCCTGCTGAGTCCAAATCCGGCCATGCCGAAGACCTCGGACACCTCAGCATCACCGAAACGGTCGATGGCAAGAAGCGGCAGAAGAAGCTGCTGCGCCAGCACGACACGCGCCGCCTGTTCACGACTGCCGCCCGCATGGAATTGCTACCCTCCTACATCATCGACCAACTGCGCGGGGACACGGAGAAGTCTGTCCAGGACGTTTACGACCAAGGATCGGCATCCCACCATCACGCCAACCAGATCGCCGAACGCATTTTCAAGCAATGCGGACTTCTACCTGAAACGCTGCTTGATCCCATTTGATGCGGCACCTATGTTCGTCCTGCTTGAGGGGCTGCTCTGGGTCGTGGACCGTAACCAGCCGCTGAACAACCTCATGTGGGTGATCCCCTAGCCGCGCGGCGTTCGGAATGCGGGCTAGGCCAAGGGCGCGAACCGAACGCATATCAACGGAGCGCACCGTCTCTATCGAACTTTGATAGGGGGATTCCGTTGATGGACCTCGCAGAAGAAGTGCGCTCGTTGCGCGATACCGTTGGCCAGATGGCTGACCAACTGACCCGTATCGGCGTCGGCCCCAAACTCATGAAAACCCCGGAAGCCGCGGAATTCCTCGGCGTGTCACCGGAAGTGATGTTCGAGTGGCGGCAGAAGGGCGAAGGCCCGCCGTTCCTGCACATCACGGCGCGGACGCTGCGCTATGACCGGGATGACCTCATCGAATGGGCGCGTTCCCATCGGGTAACAAAGTGAAGGGGCGAGATTGGTTCTCGCCCCATTCGGTGTCGCCAAGCGCAGAGTGAATAACCGACTTATAGCGGTTTCCACGGCAGCATCGAACCGGAGTTTGAGGACCAATCTCACGGAAAGTGAGATATGGGAATGGACGGACTGAAACAGATCGCTGCCCTTTCTGGCCCCGGCTACTCGGAGTTGCACAGGAAGGACGGCAAGAAGGCGTACTATCCGAAGGACGGCGAGATCACAGACGATGTGATCCGGGCGCACCTCGACGGTAGCCAGCCCATCGGGATCAACATGAACGTCGGGGACGACAAATCCCACTTCGCTGTGTTCGACCTTGATGATCACGGCGGAACATTCGACGCCTCAGTGATGCGTAAACGGGTCGGCTACATCGCCGCCGCACTCCACGACATGGGCATCCCCTACTTCGTTGTTCGCTCTGGCGGCGGGTGCGGATACCATGTCTGGGTTGCATTCGAGAACGCTGCCCGCATGGACAGCATCCGCGCGAGGATGCGTGATGTTCTCGATACGGCAAACCGCATCCTCGGCCAGTCACCTTGGGCACATGAAAGGTTTGTGCCCGACGATGGGCAGGGCAAGGGGATGTTCCACAATACGGACAAGGTGTGGAAGAAGCACCCGAAGCGTGACCTCTACACGGTCGAACACCACGTCGAATTGTTGCCGAAGGGCGGCAAGCGGCCCGTGGTCGCGCTCCCCCTCGCGATGGAAAGCATCGTCCTGACACCTACCGAGACAGATGAGTCAGGGGCGATGCAGTTCGACGAAGGAGGCGAACTTGTTCTTCGCATGGCGCGTGCTCAAAAGCCTGGCCCGAAGAACGGCCAGCGCACGAAGGTGGTCGATGAGGCATCGGCGTTGCAGGCGTTCATGAGGGCACGCCCCGGCGGTGGCTACAAGGCTTGGTCGGACGCTGGTTTCAACATCTTCGGTGCCTTTGGCGAAGCTGGCCGCGACTACTGGCTGACATACTCCAAGGAGACCGACGGCTTTGTTTCCCAGCAGGATGTCGTTGCGAAGTGGGGAGACATCACCAAAGCCGGTAAGTGCGGTAAGGAGCCCTTCTGGGCCTATGCGCGCGCCGGGGGATACACTGGCGGGTTGCCTGATGACGTGCAGCTTGATCGGAAAGGGGACCAGACGAAGGTCATCCTCGATGATGTAGTCGGTTCGCTCAAGTTGTTCCGCGACTCTGAGGGCACGGCCTACGCACGGGTTAGCCCGAGGCGTGTCATGAGGATCGACTCGATCGAGTTTGGCGACTGGTTGCGCCGTGCGGCTTATGCGAGCGGCGTTACTCCAAGTCAGGAGCAGATCGGGCTTGTCGTCAGCATAGCGCGGGCACACGCCTACGAGACGGTTGAAGATGTCCATCTACGGGTCGCGAAGGTCGGCCCCCGCATATACGTCGATCTCTGCGACGCTGATGATCGTGTCTTGGTCATCTCAGCCGAGGGGATCGACCTGATCGACGGCGACCGTGAATGCCCGGTGGTGTTCCGCCGCTCGCGCCAGCTTCCCCTTCGGCTTGCCGATGGCACCCTTGATGACATTCGGTCGATGGTGAACATGGACGACGATCAGTTTGCCATCTTCATGGCCTGCGCCGTGAAGATGTTCTTCCCCGATACCCCGTCGCCCATCGTCAACCTGATCGGCGAATACGGTTCGGCGAAGACATCGACGACACGGGTGATGCGGTCGCTGATCGACCCTGTCACGGCGATGGTCGCTCCCGGCGGCGAGAAGCCCGATGACGTGCTGATCCGGGCATGGCACAACTATGTTCTGACCCTCGAAAACATGTCAGACCTTACGAAACTGTCCGACACGCTGTGCGGGATCACCACGGGAACGGGGTTCGAGGTGCGGCAGTTGTTCACCAACGGCGACCTGTTTTCGATCTGGGTGCGCCGCCCCGTGATCGTCAACGGTATCGACCCGTCCAAGTATGCGGCTGACCTGATCTCGCGGATGGTCGAGATCGAACTGGTGAAGCCAGAACGGAGGATGCTTGAATCCGAGTTTGAGCAGCGTCTGTCTGACTTGGCACCTCGCATGTTTGGCGCGGTCGTCGGCCTTGTCGTAAAGGTGTTGAAGGTCTTGCCGCAGATCGACCCGCATGAGTTCGCGGACAACGTGCGGTTGGCCGAGTTCGGGGCGATTGGCGAGGCGACGGCGCGCGTTCTCTGTAAGGAACCTGGCTGGTTCATCGAAGTGATGGTCGAGGCGCAGTCAATCGCGCAGGACGAGGCCGCTGACGACTCTGTCACCATGCAGGCTTTGGAGGCGATGCAGGAGCCTGTGGCGCGGCATGGGAAGTTCCTTGGCACGCCGCAGGAGTTGTTGGAGGTTATGCGGCAGGCAGCGGAAGCGAGGGGAATGAACCTTTCACGGTTGCCTCTGACAGCTGCGACCTTGAGCCGGGAGTTGAACCAGCTCAAGCCTGCACTGCGCAAGCGTGGATGGCAGGTCGACAAGAAGTCTCGGAAGTGGCTGTTGGTGCCACCGCAGGATGTGACAGCGGAGGAACTGGCCGCGATGAAGGGGTGAATATGTGGGCGGCGTCTGGTAGCGTCGCCCGCCTTTCTCGTGTCAGGTTCCCCAGATCGCCGCGACAAGCTGCAAAGCTCCCCCAGCGATTGTCAGACCAAATCCAGCAGCCAGCAGCCAAAGCCGCTGCGCCTTCTTGATCCAAAGCGTCGAGTTTGTGCCGATAACGATGTGGCCGTTGGACTTAGCGAGCTCCAGAATGTTGCTCTCGTGCATATCGGCAACTTCCCCTAGCGCCTTTAGAATGCCAGTCACTCGCCAAGCAAGTAGGATTGACCCCACGACTGAGCAGGCTGCGGCGATTCCTCGAATGACTTGATCGTCCACAATGCACTCTCCTGTAAGTTGCTATCCTGCGTGACAGTGGCGGGTGGCTTTGGGATCGGCAAGCAAGAACGATGCAGGGAATACAGGGATTGCAGGGCGCTGTAGGTATAGGAGAACATTAGTTGGTTGGTTGGTGGATGTTGACCGACCAACCAACTAACTTTTCCCGATAGGATGAACACCCTGCATTCCCTGCAATGCCTGTAAGTTTCGGTGTCTGCGCCGATGACGTCCTTGGAGTTGCTTGGTGAGGTCCGGGCGCACTCTCCGCCTTCTCGATGCGACTCTGTCGCAACTGGTGTCAGCCAAAACCCGACCACTTGATAACGATGCAACTCGTCCAAGGTGCTAACCGATTCTTCTTAAAGCGGATTGGCATGGCCCAACACTAGGCAGATTGGCCGCGAAACTACGTCACCACTGGTGACGTAATTCTAGATTGACGGCAGATACCTATTGCCGCCGCAGGTCAACAGTCCGTCCGCCGTAGGCATCAAGCAGGATGCTGACATACTCTGCTGTGCTGCTGGTGTGTTCGGCCAGACCGGGCCAATGGAACGGAAACGTCATGGCCGTGGCGTCAACCTCAAGTTCGATGCCCAAGAGCTTAGCCACGGACATCGCCTGCTCAGGATCCTTTTCCCCCGGCCACAAGTCCTCATCCAAAGTGATCCAAGCGTCCCCTTCCTCATCAACATTGATGTCGGCGAGGAGCGCGCCCAGACGTTCCCCAATGTTCGCGGCATCGTCCAACAGCGCAGCGCGCAGGAGAAGTTCGGTCTTCTTCTGATCAAGTTCAAACTTGGGTGGCACAATGATTCTCCTGTCTGTGGTGCAACCTGCAATTGATAACGCAGACTAATCGCATTCCACCTCATTCTTCCAGCAACCTGATCCGACAACACCTGCTTTGGCGGTCGGACACCCCTCCGATCTCACTTAACGTCACCATGTGCGCAGGCCCAAAGCGACCCGGAGAGCGCGCACTCGGACCCCTTCTGCCCGCTTTCCCCTCTCCGGGTCGCATTCAAGGAAAGGAACGACCGCTATGCGCTTCACCCTCACCGCCAAAGACCAAAACACCTGCGAACTGAAAGAGGTTACTCCTGCGACCTCTGCCGTTTTCCCCATCCCCCTAGCCAAGCCCGCCCTCGTCAACCTGATCCGCACGTTCCTCGCTGACCCCGAGGCGCGCGACCTTGGCCAAGGCTCGGTCCTTGTTGACCGGATGCGCGATGGTCTTCGCATTCACGTTGGCGCAGGAACCTTCACGATCCCCTACGGCCACCTCTTCCCGCTGATCCTCGAACCGGCGGCATGACCAGCCAGACGCCCCTCGCGCTCCTGCGGTCCCACGGTCTTCCCGTCTGGGATTGCAGCCGCGATGAAGTCGTCTGGACAACGCCCCCGACAGATGCCCAGCAAGCCGATGTCTCCCGCCTCCTCAGCCACCCCGTCCGTCACATCGTGAACACCCCGAAGCAATGACCCGCATCGCCCGCGACTATGAAGCATCCCTTGAAGGCCTTCCCTCGGCCGAACGTCGCCTTTGGGCTGCTATCGTATTCCGCGTTATCTCCGACCTTTTCTTTCCGGGCGCAATCCTCGACCCAGCCACACGCCGCCGTGCCCTGTCCTGGCTTACGTCGGCCAGCGGTGATCTTGCCCTTGATCGGAGACTGGCTTGCACCTTTGCCGGGATTGACGGCGACCTCCTGCGGAAGCGCATCATTAAGATCTTGGACGGCGATGTTCCCTTCGACTACTTTCCGGGCGTTCGAAACACGGACGAGGCTCTGCAGGAAGCCCGTGCGATGTGGCGGGCACAGCAGCGAACTCCCGCCCAGAAGCTCACCCGCAAAGTTACAGGAACCCTTCCGGAAGCAACCATCCTCCCGAAACTTGTCCCGACAATTCCACCAGTCAAAGACGACCCCTTTTACATCTGCCGTGCTGGACATGTCCGCGTATCGCGCCCTTGGCGTGAAGGTGAAGTTTCCTTCCTAATTGGTTCCCTCCCTCAGCCGCACAGCGCCGTTGGTCGCACCCTTTGGGAAGTCACACAGGTAGGCCGCGTAGGGTGGAACAAAATCAGTTATCTCGGCAAACCGAACGCCCTCGTTTGCGAACTCGCGGACGCCCTCCCTGCCTGTGAAATCCGGTGGGTCAACAAGGACCAACGTCTCCCCGCCCACAAGCCCGGCGCAGCCCTACGCGTCTACCCAAAATTGGCAACGCAGGCCCCCTAAAGGACCCGCTTTCCAAGTTGAGCAGCACCGTTTCTGGGACTTAGCGTCATGGCATCGGCGGGTTAGGCTCGGCGCTTCTCAAGCAAATGAGACGGCGAGCAGTTCCGAACCTGTTCGCCGTTTTTGCTTTGAGAAAGGACAAGACGAATGCCGGATTCCAATGATGACCACGCGGCTGCTTTGATTGCAGCTCTCGCGCCGAAACTCATCGAAGCCATCCTGCCGAAGATCGCAGAGTCGGTCGAGGTGCAAATCGGCGGCCTCAAGAAGAAGAACGAAGAATTGCTTGGCAAGCTGGCCGAGACGAAAAAGCCCGACCCTTCGGAAACCTTCGACCGACTAAGCGCCACCCTCGACGCCCAGCAGAAAGAGCGCGCCATGCAAGCCGCAGGCTTCGTGAAGGACGCGGCTGGAAATTGGATCCTCGGCGGATCGCAGTCCGAGCCGGGTGTCTATCTTTCGCGCGAAGACGCTCGGAATATCGCCAAGTATCAGGCCGCGAAGTTGGAGGCTGAAAAGCGCGGACTGCCTTTGCGGATCGGGGACAGCCGGGAAGACCCGACACGGCGCAACACTACCGCCCCGCCTGCGATCGCCCCGACCAAGACGATCAGCTTGGACGACGACCATCACCGCATCCGGTATGTTCGGGCGGATCACCAGACGGGCAACGGCATCGTGCATCGGCGGCTGGAAGCCGAACGTCAGGGTTTCAAGATTCAGACGTGGCGGACGCCGGAAGACCTGCCGCAGCACATGCAGACGAAACTCGCGCTGATGGAGAAAGCTCATGAAGCTGACTCCTGACCTGCAAGCCTGCTTCCAGGCCGCGCGCCGCGTTGTTTGCGGAGATCGTGGCGACGTTCAGGTATTCGAAGACGGCACCATCCTGACGGATGGTGTCGCCTTCAAACTCGAACCGTCACGCGACTCGACGGACGCGCTGATCGTCGCCATCGCGAAGGCGATGCAGCGTCACCTTCGCGGGTTCGATCTTGGCAAGCTGCGCCAAGATCTCGTCACGGCGGGAATGGGGGAAGAGGTGGCAGATTTCGTCGATCAGCATCTTCGGGCGTTCTCCGTTGAGGACTGGGACGCGATCCGCGCCCGTGTCGGTTTCTATGTCGAACTTAACGCAGCCATGCAGATGCCCGACACCGCGAACGAAGGAACCACCTCAAATGGCTGATCCCCAAGGCAGGGGCCGGAAGAACACGATCCTCCTGCACCCAGAGCGCAAGTCGATCATCAAGCAGATCATCTTGGGCGAGAACAACCTGCCGGGCGGAATGGCGAAGACGCAGATCGCGAAGCGCCTTGGTCTGCATATCGACACCTTGGTTCGCTTCCGCCGGGATCACATCACGGAAGAAATGGTGCGCGCCGTCCTGGCTGAGGTTCGGCTGTCCAAGATCGAAGGCGACACAGCCACTCTGAACGAGGACCGCTTGGACGTGGGCAACACCTACGAAAGCCTTGCCCGTCGCGTTGAAAAGCTGATCACCAAGGCCGAGCAGAACGAGGACGACGCATTCGCGTTGTCTGCGATGGAGGGTCTTCGTCGCATCCTCCGAGACATCGCCACCACGCACGGGAAGATGGCAACCAATCTGACCGTTTCGGTCACGTTGGCGCAGTCGCCCGAATGGGAAACTCTAAAGCGCGTCTTGCAGGAAGTCTGCGACGAAGTTCCAGCCGCCCGTGAGCCTCTGCTTCGCCGGATGCGTCAGCACGTCCTTTCCGTCACGAAGGAGGAGGGCGGCGTTGGCATATGACGGCCTTGTCACATGGGCGCAGGGCCTAGAACGCACCCTCGATCCGAGGGTGCGTCTTGCCCACTGGATCGGCCATGAACCTGACGATTGGCAGGTGGAGATGTTCTCTACCCGCTCGTCCGAGGTGGCGTGCCGTGTCAGCCGCCAAGCCGGGAAGACATCCGTTCTTGCCGCTCGTGCGGTTGAGGAACTGCACATCCCGGAGTCGCTTTCTCTGTGCATCGCCCCGGCAGAGCGGCAGGCGAAGATCATCGCCCGCGAAATCGCCCGTCAGCTTCGCAGGACAGACCTTGTGATCACCCGGTCAACCCTGACTGAACTCGAAATGTCGAACGGTGCCCGCGTGGTTGCCTTGCCGTCCACATCGGACACGATCCGGGGGTATCCTTCGGTGTCGCTACTCGAGATCGACGAGTGCGCCTTCCTTCAAGGCGAGGGCGGCGGGGAAGACTTGATTTCCAGCGTTCTGCCCATGCTCACGGCCCAAGGCCAAGTGTACTTCTCATCAACCCCAGCCGGGAAGGGAAACTACTTCGCGAAGCTGTTCCTTGATGCAAAACCCGGCGACGGAATCCACCGGATCGTGGTCAAGGGGACGGACATTCCAAGGCTAGCCGAAAAGGTCGAACGAATGCGCCGCACACTGTCCGCGACCAAGTTTCGACAGGAGATCGAAGTCGAAATGCTGGCCGATGGTCAGGCCTATTTCGATCTCACCATCATCGAAAACGCCACATCGCAGGAGGGCGCGATATGTCCCAAGTTCTAGACCTCGTATTCATGCCCGATGGTCGGGTGATCAACGAGACGTATCATGACCCGGCCATCCCGCGCGTCACGGGCTTCCAGAATTACTGGGTTGCGGCGGACCTCGGACAGGCGAACGACTTTTCAGCCGTCACCGTGATCAAGGACGAAGCGCTACCTGTCGTGGACGAAAACAGGATCATTGTCGGCCCGCGCAATTGGACAGTCGTCTATGCCGACCGCTTCCGGGGTGTCAGCTATGTCGATGTGGTCGATCATCTGATCCGTCTCAAGAACGCGCATCCGTTCGGCGGAAAGTCACATCTTGCCATCGACGGAACGTCCATCGGACGTGTGGTCTCAGACATGCTGCAAGCGCAGTCTGTGCCGCATTGGGCAGTCACGATGACCGGGGGCCAGGATTGGTCGAAGAAGTCGGGTCGTTACGTCAACGCGGGCAAGACTTTCATGATCGAGAACCTTGCCGTTATGTTCGCGGCAGGAGAAATCCGCTTCGCCCATGATCTGCCGCTTCGGGCAGAGATCGAAGCCGATCTTGCTTCCTTCTCGACCGAAACGACTGCCGCCGGGAACCAGATCATCACGCAGAGTCGGTCGGCTGCGGGCCACGGCGACCTTGGTATCGCCCTCATCGTCGGTGCCTTCGCAAGCAAGTATTTGCGACCGCAGCAGATGGAAGTGCGCCAGTTGAAGAACTACTACGGCTGACCCCCGAAAAGCCGGGCAGCGCTGGGCGGTCGGGTTTCATTGGGGACGTGGGTAGGGCAGTGCGCCTAACGCCCGTGGCTGACGCGCTGCTGAGGCGTCATTCTCTTAGGAAACGTAGAAGCGGCGCGCGGGGGTTCTCAAAACTCAGGATATGAACGGGCTAGAACCCAAGGCATGGCAGATCGCATGGCCATCCTTTCCGAGTAGCCAGTAGCAATAGCCTCTAGGGCTACCTCGCCGTTTAAACGCAGAGTCTGTTTCTTTTCATGTACTTACTTGACTTGAGGCATGCCACCGTGAGATGGTGACCGTATGGAACAGAATCGCATAGCCATCCTTCGTTGCCTCCGACCTGCCGCACGTCGCGTGCAGGAATGGAGGACCACGACATGGCAAATCAGGAAACTGCTTTCGTAACTGCGATGCGCCTCGCGGCGCACAACAACCCCGAACTGTTCACGCATAAGGATGGAGAGTTGTACTTCCTTGAGTGGAAGTTGACCGCGTGGATGGCGATCTATCTTTGCGACCTGCTCCATCCGATGTTCCATCTTGGCCAGAACTCCAACATGGAGGCCGTGTGATGGAGCGGAAGGAACTGATCGAAGCGGCTGCTCGCCGCTTCAACGTCGCGCGGTGTGATCTCGACTACCTGCTCGCCCACGACGGCAGCCCCGGCGTCACGGAGCTCATCAATGCGGAAGATGGGTACGAGTACTTCGGTTCGCTTGCCGAACACGAGTGCCATCTCGCGAGGCTGGAAGCTGTGAACGATGTCGACAGCTTGATTGATGTTTGTATCGGCCTGCGTGATTGCGGCTATGACGACCCGTCGGTTATCGAAAGGCTGAGGGCCGCAGCTTACTGCATTGGCGACTCCAATCTGATCGACGCCATCGAAGCAATCGAGGACCGTGAGGCGCTCATCTTTGCTATTCTGGAGGACTATGGTGCAGGCGATGTGGGAGTCATGATCGGACTGATGGATGGCTCAGCAATCGTGCGCGTTCCTCTTCGGGTTTTGCAGGTGGCAGCATGAGCCCGAATGTCCGCAAGCGGCTGCGCATTCTTAGCCGGGGCCTCGATCCCTACTGCCATGTCCGGCTGACGTATTTGGGACGCACCTACATCTACATGGAAGGAAGGTGGTGGGTCGCCCCCGACCTCTGATCACCGCGTCAAAACATACTTGGTGGGCGACGCCGAAAGGTGTCGCCCATTTGGCACGCATTCTGATCTGCGCAATCGACTCCGAAGAACGCCCAGGATAGCATAGTAACGGACAAATAATTGAAGGAATGCAGACGCATGGCAACAGTTCGAGCGATCTTTCAGCCGCTGGCTGGTGGGCAGCATCATGCGACGCACCTTAATTCGTTGGCTCGGGAACCTTGGCTACACAGACTGATTATCTCGTCGGCGTTTTCAAATTCGGCAGGCGTTGCCGCAGTTTCGGCTGCTCTGACCCCTGTCGCTGGAGCCTGTCGAGCATTCATTGGTGTACGAAACGGCAGTACCACCGCACAATCCCTTGCCGCGTTGCTCAAGCTTGGGATTGAGACCTATGCCGTGGATACGGCGACAAGAAGTCGGATATTTCACCCGAAGCTTTATCTGGCCATTGGCCAAAATCAGGCGCGCGCAATAATCGGTAGTGCCAATCTCACCCACCCCGGGCTTTTCAACAATATCGAAGCGGGTTCCGACATTTCGCTTGATCTGACTGATGCCTCAGACAAGGCATTTTCCGATACGATGATTGCAGGGTTTGATGACCTCCTGAACAATCATCCTCTCCATTGTTTCAAGATCGTAGACGGTCGGCAGATCGTGGACCTAATGCGACAGGGTCTCTTGGAAGACGAGCGCAACCCCAAGACGCAAACAACTATGGGCGTAGGAACGCAAGGCAGCGCCACCTACAAGAAAAGCATTAGTTTGCCTTTTGTTGGGCCGCCAAAGAAGCTGAAAGCCAAGAAGCCAAAGCCTATCCCCGCTGTCCCTGCCGGATTTGCGCCGTCTTCTACGCCCATTTTTGGGCAGTTGGTTTGGTTGAAGCCGAGCCTTCCTGCGACTGACCTGCAACTGAACCCCGGACATGCACCGGGTGTTCTTCGTCTTACACAGGCGAAGTACAAGGTCGGTGGATCGGTGATCGACCAAACGACATACTTCCGCAATCAGGTCTTCTCAGGCCTGACTTGGACCAACAATCCCGTTGCGCAAAAGGACGAGGCGGTCGCGCCCGTGTCACTTTTCATCGCAGGGGTATATGTTGGAGACTTCGACATGCCCGTGAGCCACAAACTTGCGTGGGAAGCCGGACAAAGCAACTACACGACAGGGCTGCATTGGTCAGGTGCTACCAGCCATGTTAAGCATCAGGGTCTGGTCGGACGTGCCCTCAAGCTTTACCAGCCTGCATCGGCCGGTGGCCGCTATATCGTGGAAATCGACTAGGCTGGTAGTCTGTGCCGACGGTCGCGCAGTGCGGCCCATGCTGCCAGAAGGTCCATTTGCTCGGCCTTGGTCAACGCCCCCAAAACGGCTTCTGACTGGACTTCCAGAGTGTCGGCCACGTTGCCTTCGCGAACCATGCGGTCGAGGCCCTCAACGTCAGGCACGATGGCCTCGGGGGCGGGCAGCAACAGCTTTTCTATCTCGCTTGGAACGAGTTCCAGCACTCCTCCGCCGTAGTGTCGCCCTTCAAGTTCAGCACTAAGGGCGGTCAAGGCGTTATAGAAGCCATAGACCAAAGCATCAGCCGTGCCACGCAGTGCCCGGATACGATATGCGGTGTCGGTCGTGTATGCCCCTGCACGGTTGAGGATCAATCGCGGTGTGTCGTGGCTTCGCTTGAGCATTCCCACTTCGGTCGCATGAACCGACGGCACGGTGTACCACGGGCTGCGGATGCGGCACTTGTATCGCTTGTGCAAGTCTTCCTGTTCACCAGACGCGATGTAGGCGCGGCCCTTGGCGCTATCTTCAACGGAGCGGTCGAACCATAGAAAATTGGTCGGCTTACCTGTGGCGGAGTTCTGCGCGTGCTGGGCATCATCATAGATCACGCCCGGGCAGTGGTCGCTGCGCCCAAACATCGGATGCGCCCATTGTTCTAGGCCGTTCTGCCGAACCACATCATCTGTCACGAGGAAGAAGCTGTTCGCCCCTGTGACGATGCCCACGTCCACCTTTGCGGCAGCGGAGAAGCGACAAAACCGCTTGTCGGCTTCAATGGAATCGAGAATGGCGAGGGTCGCAGGCGGCACAAGGGCACGAGTCCACTTCCCTTGAACCGTCTTCCCGTTGATTGCTCTCGGTGCGTTGAAGATTGCCTCCGGGTCACCGCGCAGGAAGTTGCGGCCTGAAACTCGATGGATTCCCAACCCTTCGCCGTGGACGTCAGGTGTCGCCTTCTTCTCGGCCATCAGGAGTACGGCACCTTGAAGTGTGCCCTCGAACCAGATTTCTTGCGGGTCCACGATTACGATGCGGCGGCATTGCTGCCCAAGGTAAGTCCGCAGAGATTGGGCGTGCATCACATGCACAATCTCAGACGGAACGACCATCGCAAGCCGCCCGCCGGGGCGAAGCAAATCCATCGAGGCGAGGATGAAGGGCACCCAAGCGTTGGTATGCTTGGTGAAATTGCAGCCGAGCTGCGCGAAGACTTTCTCGGCGTTGGCTTGGAAGTTTGCCGGGAGGTATTGATACCGGATGAAAGGGGGGTTCCCGAGGACAGCATCGAACTGCCGTGGCTTCGCTTGTAGCGCCCATTCGAGGAAGTCGCGGTTGTTGACCGTGCAGTTGGGCAGGCCTCGTGCCGCTGCCTTTGCGGCTTCTTCCGGTGACAACTCGAAGGCCGTGACTTTCGCACCTGAACCAGCCAACGACGGGAAGAATGCTCCGTCGCCACAGCTTGGTTCCAAGACGCTGCTGCCGCCGGTCGGGGCGACCCACCGGGCTAAGAATCGGGCGAGATCGTCGGGCGTGTAGTAACCACCGCGTAGCTTCTGCTCAGTCTCTAGCGCGATGAAGTTCATAGGTCCGTCCCTGCCGTTTGTTCTTGTTACGTCCCCAAAGTTTACGATTGGTGAACTGTTCGCGTTTTATCGCAAAGCCAACCATTCCGCCAACCGTATTTGGTGGCGGGGCCCTCCGAAGACACCGAATGTCGTGGGAGGGAGACTCGGCGCCTGTTGCACTTGCTTAGTGTCGGCCGAGGCAGTGTTGCAAGCAGGTTGCAAAAATGGAAAAGGCGCCCCTTAGGACGCCTCTTAACCCATTGTTCCCTTTGGTGGAGCCAGGGAGGATCGAACTCCCGACCTCTTGAATGCCATTCAAGCGCTCTCCCATCTGAGCTATGACCCCACCGGAGAGAAGCATCACGCCGTTTCCGCCGCGATGCCGGGTGTTTAGGTCAGGCCGCCGGGGGGCGCAAGGGGAAAAATCCGCCTTGCGCGCAACGACCGGACCTTAGACTTCCTCTTCGTCGCCGGCCACATCGGCCAGGTCGTCCAAAGAGACGTTGTCGTCGGCGTCGTCTTCCAGAAGATCGTCGTCCAGTTCGGTATCTTCGGTCGCGCCGGCTTCCAGGAGATCGTCATCGGCCTCCAGATCCTCGACCAGGACATCATCGTCCTTTTCGGGAACAGCGCGCGAAATGACCGAGGCGGCCATCTTGCGGCGGACAGATTCGATGTCTACGACCTCGCCCGTGTAGGGGCTGACGATCGGGTTGCGGTTCAGGTCGTAAAAGCGTTTGCCGGTGGTCGGGCAGATACGCTTCGTGCCCCATTCTTCCTTGGGCATGGTCATCCCTTCGAGCGGTGGGTGGCGGAATGACGCCGCTTGCCACAGGTGCAGGCGACTGTCAAAGCCTTTCGTAAGGCTGGTGAACTGGCTATCCTGTCGGTCGGTTTCAAGGGGTTTCCATGCCGATCCTGTCCGGCTCTCCGCCTGTCGAGGTCCATCTGAAGCGGTCTGCACGCGCCCAGCGATTCTCGCTGCGGGTGTCGCGGCTGGACGGGAAGGTCACCCTGTCGATGCCGCTGCGAGCCCGGGAGGGTGAGGCGCTGGCCTTCCTTAAAGGCAATGAAGACTGGCTGCGCGAGACCTTGCAGGCCATGCCTGGCTCGATGGTGCAGCGGGTGAGTTTGGGGTCGATGATCCCGGTCGAGGGGAAGGCCTTGCAAATCGTGGCCGGGCCGGGCCGATCGATCAGGACTGAGGGTGACCGGCTTCTGGTGCCGGGCGATCCCGCGACTGTGGGCGCCCGGGTTGCGGCCTGGCTGAAGGTGCTGGCGCGCGATCGGTTGGCAGCGGCCTCGACCCGCTATGCGACGATGGTGGGCCGGCGGTACTCTGCCCTGGCTCTGCGGGACACCCGATCGCGATGGGGCTCGTGTTCGCCGGATGGGCGGCTCATGTATTCCTGGCGTCTGGTCATGGCACCGCCCGCGGTGCTGGACTATGTCGCCGCGCATGAGGTGGCGCATTTGGTGGAGCTGAACCACTCCGCTGCCTATTGGGCTGTGGTGGAGCGGATCTATCCCGGCTGGCAGGCACAGCGGGCCTGGCTGCACGCCGAGGGGCAGGCAGTCTGCGGCAGCAGGTCATGCATGGTGAGCTGGACCCCGGCCAGTCACTGACCCTTCGCGGCCTGGGCAAGCAGTTCGGCGTGTCGATGACCCCCGCGCGCGAGGCTGTCCGGCGGCTGGTGGCCGAAGGCGCGCTGACGCTGTCCTCTTCGGGTCGGATTTCGACACCGGCTCTAACTCCGGAGCGGATCGAGGAGCTGGCGGCGATCCGGGCACTGTTGGAGCCCGAGATGGCGGCCCGCGCGCTGCCCCGCGCCCACTTCGCCCTGATCGAGCGGCTGACGGCGATCAACCTGATGAACGGCGAGGCGGCTGTCAGGGGGGATGCGGTGGCCTATGTCCGCACCAACCTGGAGTTTCACCGGACGCTCTATCTGCGCGCCCAGTCGCCGGCGATGCTGGCACTGTGCGAGACGGTCTGGCTGCAGCTGGGGCCCACGATGCGGGTGGTCTATGCCCGGCTGAAGCGAAGGGAACCACCCACCCACCACCGGATGATCTTGGCGGCGTTGAAGGCGGGGGACGAGCCGGGGCTGCGGCTGGCCGTGCGGACGGACGTGACGCAGGGGCTGCGGCATCTGACGGGGTAGTGTCCACGCGTGGACAGCTTTTGAGCGCCTTGGAAAATCAATGGGTTGCTTGTGGACATTTACGGGGCGTTAGGCAGTTTCCCCGGGCCTTTTCTGTGGTCGACAGGCGATAGGGGCGTCGTCTAGCGTGACAGAGTTGGTGGGATTCAGAGGTTCCCATGCATCTTTTCGCAACTGACCGCGTCTTTCCCGGACCGAACACCGACGTCATGGATGGTGTCATCTGTTGGGACCGAGCCAAGTCGTTTTGGTGGTTCGGCCATCTGGCCGGGACCGTTGCCGCCGTGCTGCTTTATCCCAGCGTCGGAGGAGTTGCGGTCTTTCTGGTGTTGTCGGCCGTGACGATCTGCGCCGGGCATTCGACAGGCATGCACCGGCTGTTGATCCACCGGTCCTTCAAGACCCCGCGCTGGCTGGAATACCTGCTGGTCTACCTTGGGGTGCTGGTCGGCATGGCTGGTCCCTTCGGCATGATCCGGGCGCATGACGGGGTTCTGGCGGGACGGCTGGTGGCAGCTGCATTGCGTCTACCGGCTGGAGCATCCGCCGGAGTTCGTGATCGAGCCCGAGGTTGCCGGGTCCAGATTCTACCGTCTGGTCGAGGCGAGCTGGATGGCGCAGCAAGTGCCGCTGGCGCTGATCCTGTGGCTTCTGGGCGGGATGGAATGGGTGCTGTGGGGGATCTCGGTGCGCATCATCGCCTCACTGACCGGGCATTGGGCGGTCGGGCATTTCGCCCATCGCGGCGGGCATCAGGGCTGGCGCGTGGACGGGTTGCCCGTCCAAGGCTACAACATCCGTGGGCTTGGGCTTGTCACCTTCGGCGAGAACTGGCACGGCAACCACCACGCCTTCCCGCATTCGGCGCGGCTGGGGGTGGAGCCCGGGCAGGTTGACCCCGGCTTTTGGTTCATCCGCACACTGGAATGGCTTGGGCTTGCCTCTGCGATCCGCTTGCCCGAAAGCGAACCGCCCCGGGCCGGTCTGGTGCGGGTTGAACCGGAGGTGACCGTGGGGCTGCGGCATCTGACGGGGTAGAGACCACGGTGGACAGATCGGTTCACGATATGCCTGATACGTCGCGAGCATGGGGAAATGGGTTGAGTGAACGCCGAAAGATGAAGGCCGCGGACTGGCTGAATGCGGCAATCAACGCCGTGATCGGGCTGCTTCTTGGACTGGTGTTGCACGGAATTGTGCAGCTAGTCACGGACGGAGCCTGGGGCATGGCGTTGATCGTCGTGATGCTGGGTGTTGCGATGTTGTTGCTGATCTATTTCGACGGTCTGATCGGACGGCTGTTGGACCGGATTTTCCCAAGCGGGGTCCGAGCAGCGGCGACGCCAGCAAAGGACAATCGCAAGCCGCTGGTTCGGCGGCTGAGCCTTCCTGCGGGTCTGGTCCTGGGTGTGATCCTGGCTCTGTTCGGACTGGCTGATACGATCCTTGGTCTGCTCTGAACTGCGGGTTCAGCCTTTAGCTTTGGCGTTCGGACGGCCTGACCAGTGCATCCGTGCACAGAGGACCCCCACATATGCGCCTTGGCGCGCGGGCCCAACGGCCCCATTTTCTGCCCAACGCAATTCCAGGAGAGACCCATGTCCATCCGTCCCGTCATCGAGACCCGCCGCGCCAGCCCCCATGTAGAGGGAGCCGGCGTCCACCTGCACCGCGCTTTCGGGTTCCAGGATCCCACCGAGGCGGACCCGTTCCTGCTGTTTGACGACTTCCGGGGGGACCACCCACGCGACTACTCGGCGGGGTTCCCCTGGCACCCGCACCGGGGGATCGAGACGATCACCTATGTCCTGGCGGGGACCGTGGAGCATGGCGACAGCTTGGGCAACCGGGGGATCCTGGGGCCAGGGTCACTGCAGCTGATGACGGCGGGGCGGGGCATCCTGCACCAGGAGATGCCGAAGGGCGATGACCAGGGCCGGATGCATGGCTTCCAGCTGTGGGGCAACCTGCCGAAGGCGCTCAAGATGACCGCACCGCGCTATCAGGACATGCCGTCCGAAGCGCTGCCCGAGCGGCATGAGGATGATGGCACCAGCATTCGCGTGGTGATCGGCGACTATCGCGGGGTGAAGAGCCCGGTAGAGGGCATCGCGGCGGACCCGCAGTATCTGGACGTGTTTGTCCCGGCGGGCAAGCGCAAGACCTTCAAGGTCGACACCCGGCGCCGGGCCTTTGCCTATGTGTTCGAAGGCGCGGGCAACTTCCGTGATGCGGCGCGGCCCGAGGGCGTGCTGCTGGAAAAGGAAGTGCGCGGGCAGGAGGTGAACATCCGTGACCTGTCCGGCAACCGGACGCTGGTGCGCTTTGGCGCGGGGGATGAGGTGACGGTGACCGCGGGGCCGGAGGGCGTGCGTTTCCTGCTGATTTCCGGTGCGCCGATCGAGGAACCCGTCGCCTGGGCCGGGCCGATCGTCATGAACACCGAGGCCGAATTGCAGCAGGCTTTCCGTGAGCTGCGGAACGGCACCTTCATTCGCCCGGCGCATTAGGACAGTTTTGCCCCCCTCACGCCCACTGCCGACCCTTGAAGCACAAGGTCGCAGATGCCACAACCTTGGCACGGCGGGGCAGCCCCGCCAAAGGGCCTGGCCTCTGACGGGGCAAAGGGGCGTGCAGCGGATGGAGTGACAGATGTATGTTCGCGCGACGGGTATGAAATACTACAGCTTTCTGCGCGAGCTGCATGCCAGCACCCTGTTCGACTGGTACATGGAAATCGGCTGTCGGACCGGCACCTCGTTCGCGCCGGTGCGCAGCAAGACCATCGCTGTCGATCCGTTCTTCCGCGTGGACCTGAACATCATCGGCCAGAAACCTGCTCTGCACGTGTTCCAGTCCACCAGCGATGATTTCTTCGAATCCGGCTTCCTTCAGCGCAACGGCATTCGCCTGGGCCTAAGCTTTTTGGACGGGATGCACCTGTTCGAATACCTGTTGCGCGACTTTATCGGTACCGAGGCTGCTAGCGACCCGAAGGGCGTGATCATGATGCATGACTGCGCCCCAGGGAATTTCGTGATGACCACACGCGACCTGTCGGCAATCAAGGGGGCCTGGACCGGCGATGTCTGGAAGCTGGTGCCGATCCTGCAGAAATGGCGGCCTGACCTGACCTTGACCATGCTGGACCTGCGACCGACCGGCATGTTGTGCGTGTCGAACCTGTCGCCCGGCAATACCGTGCTGCAGGACCATTATTCCGAGATCGTGGCCGAATATCTGGACCAGACGATCGAAAGCTTTGGGGTCGAGCGCTTTTTCGACCTGTTCGAATTCGCCCCTGCGGCACAGATGCTGGAAGAGGGGTTTCCCCTGTTCCAGCCCGTGGCCTTGGATCCTGCCTCGGCACTGAAGCCGACGCTGCACAGCACCTGACGCTTAGGCGTGGATCGCGCCGTCGCCGCAGGCCAGGGCGGCTTCGCGAACCGCTTCCGACCAGGTGGGATGCGCGTGGCAGGTCAGCGCGAGGTCCTGGGCGCTTGCGCCGAACTCCATCGCGACGCAGATTTCGTGGATCAGGTCGCCCGCTGCTGGGCCGATGATGTGGGCGCCAAGGATGCGGTCGGTCTGCGCGTCCGCCAGGATCTTGACGAAGCCTTCCGCCTGGAAGACGGCCTTGGCCCGCGCGTTGCCCATGAAGGGGAATTTTCCAGCCTTGTAGGCGCGGCCTTCGGCTTTCAGCTGTTCCTCGGTCTGGCCGACGTTGGCGACCTCGGGCGTGGTGTAGATGACGCCGGGGATGACGCCGTAGTTGACGTGGCCATGCTTGCCGGACAGAACCTCGGCCACCGCCATGCCTTCGTCCTCGGCCTTGTGGGCGAGCATGGGGCCTGCGATGGCGTCGCCGATGGCGTAGAGGCCCGGGATATTGGTCTGCCAGTGCGCGTCGGTTTTGATCGTGCCGCGGGGGCCCATCTCTACTCCCAGGGTTTCTAGCCCGAGGCCTGCGGTATAGGGCTTGCGGCCGGTGGCGACGAGGACGATGTCGGCGTCGAGGCTCGCTTCGCTGTCGTTCTTCTTCAGCTTGTAGGAAACGGTCGCGCCGGTGGCGGTCTTGGTCACGGACTGGACGGCGGCACCGAGGACGAACTTCAGGCCCTGTTTCGTCAGGATGCGCTGGAAGGTCTTGGCGACCTCGGCGTCAAGCCCGGGGGTGATCGCGTCGAGGTATTCTACAACGGTGACCTCAGTCCCAAGGCGGGCGTAGACCGAGCCCATCTCCAGCCCGATCACACCCGCGCCGATGACGACCATGGTTTTCGGGATCTTGCCCAGGGTGAGGGCCCCGGTGGAGGTGACGATGGTTGTCTCGTCGATCGTCACGCCGGGGAGGGAGGAGGCCTCGGACCCTGTGGCGATGACGATGTTCTTCGCCGTGTGAATGCCCTCGCCGACTTTCACCTGGCCCGGCGCGGGGATGCTGGCCCAGCCCTTGATCCAGGTAACCTTGTTCTTCTTGAACAGGAACTCGATCCCCTTGGTGTTGCCGCTGACAACGTCGTCCTTGTAGGCCTGCATCTTCGCCCAATCGACGGTCGGATGCGCGCCCATCAGGCCCATCTTTTCGAAGTTCTCATGCGTCTCGTGCAGAAGATGCGTGGCGTGGAGCATGGCTTTGGACGGGATGCAGCCGACGTTGAGGCAAGTGCCGCCCAGGGTCTCGCGCCCCTCGACGCAGGCGACCTTTTGCCCGAGTTGTGCCGCGCGGATCGCGGCGACATAGCCCCCGGGGCCGGCGCCGATGATGATGGTGTCGAAATCTGCCATTTGGTAGGTTCCTTGGTTTTGGCCGGGGAACCGGGGGTTTCACACCCCCGGACCCCCGTGGGATATTTGGGCCAATGTGAAAGCTGTCAGAGGAGGGCAGCCACCAACATGGTTAAGGTTGCGAAGAAGCCTACCGCCCAGATCGCCGAGCGCCAAGGGCGCCAGCCGAAAGCATAGGCGGGGATGTAGAGGATGCGGGCGCCGAGGTAGGTCCAGGCGGCGTATTGGGTGGTCAGCGTGGACTGGTTGCCGAGGGTCACGACCACGACGGCGAGAGTGAAGAGGATCAGACCCTCGAAATGGTTGTTCAGCGCGCGTTGCAGGCGGGCCGTGACGGTCGACATTTCGCGGCTGGGGGGCCGGTCACGGGGGCTGGAGGTATAGCCGGGTCCGAGTTCCAGGTTCGCGGGGATCGCGAAGATCATGAACTGGAGCGCTTGCAGCAGGCCCGCGAGGGCGAGGGCGGTGAGTTCGGGGGTCATTGCAGCACCTCGGCCAGCTTGAATTCCAGGAGGGTGATGTCGAGTTGCGCGTAGCGGGTAGCCCAGTCGGGTTGGCTGTCGCACAGCTGGCGGATGTCCTCGAAAGGCGTGTCGGGGGCGGGCATCAGGTTTTCCGGTTTTGCCGCGCTGAGGAAAGCGGCGATGGCCTCTTGCGGCACGGTCGCGGCCCGCAGGGCGGCGGCGGCGGCGTCCACGTCGCGCTGCCAGTTCTGCATGATCTGCTGGTGGATCTGGTGGTCCAGTGCCGAGCAGGTGAGGAAGGTCCGGTGTTCGCTCAGCGCCTGGGAGAGGAGGATATCGGCGGCGGGGGTGCCGGTGGGGATGATCTGGGCGGTGGCGGGGGTTGTCAGCAGTAGGGTGGCCAGGAGGCGGCGGATCATGTCGGGGCCTCGCAGGGGGTGCCCTGGTGGAAGCGGAGTTGCCAGCGGCCTGACGCGCGGTCCCAGAGCGAGGAGCGGTTGGCCCATTCGGTGCCGGTCGGGCGGCGGAGTTCGGAGATGCAGGTGACGAGGGCGATTTCGGGGCTGATCTCGGTGATGGTCAGGGCGTGGAGGGTGGCGTCGATGGTGTCGGTTTCCCCGGTTGGCAGCAGATCGTCGCGGGTGTAACGGCGGCCGGAGCGGCCGAACTCCTGGACGTCGGGGGCGAAGGTCGCCTCCATCAGCGCGCGGTCGTGGCGGGTTTCGCTCTGCCAGAGGGTGCGTTCCAGGGCGGGGAGGTCGTGGGTTTCTGGCGTGGTGCCCCCCACCCCCATCCCCTCCCCAAGCCGGGGGAGGGGAGGCGCTTTGGTCGCGGCGGTGGGTGTGGGATGGGTCATGACTGGGCGCAACTGGCGACGGTGGTGAAGGTGCCCTGCGCCAGTTCGCGGGGGGCGGCGTCGGGGTTCTTTTCCAGGTAGAATTCGGAGGTGCCAAGCCAGGTGTCCTGGTAGCCGGGCGGCTGTTCGGTTTCGTCCCACCAGGTGACGTAGCGGCCCGAGATCAGCTTTAGCGTGGTCTCGGTGCCCTTGACGGCGATCACTTCAAAACAGGCGGTGTTGACCTCGGGTCCGGCGGGGAGCCAGCGGTTGGTGTCATGGTCCCAGTCGTGGGTCATGACGACGTGGTCGCCTACGTCAAGGCGCGCGGGATGGGCGGGTTCGGCATGGGTGGGGGTGCTGAGGAGGACCAGGGCTATTGCCAGCAGGCGGCCCCCCACCCCCGGCCCCTGCCCAAGGGGGGGAGGGGAGGCGCTTGGTCCGCGAGCGGTGGGGGTGAGGTGAGGCATGTGGAGTCCGGGGTGGGGGTGGCCGAGCAGACGGAATTGGGTCGCAGTCTATCTGGCTTTCTCGTCGGGGTCTTTGGTTGGCTTCTTGGTCGCTTCGGAGTGTAGCGTGGAATGCCTGTGGCGCCTGATGATGAAAGCAAGGATGGGAACCCAGCCGAACGTCGCGATCAACACCAGGAACCATTGGCCGATCGCGTTGCGCGATGTCGTTTCGCGTTCCATTCCCCCCAGCAGGACATAGACAAGGGCCACGGCCCAAAGCCCCGCTGACGCGCGGATCAGAAACCGGTAGCGCAGCACAGGATCGGTGATGGGAAACTTCTTTCCTTTGACCTCCTGCCTGGAAATCCACCAATCGGCAAGCCGCTGACCAAGGATGATCATGCCATCACCCTTCTTGGCCCAGTGCTGCGAGGAATACGGACCCCCATCCCGTCCCCACGGAGGGGGAGGGGAGGCGCTTTGGGAGCGGCGGTGGGGGTGGGGTGGGTCACTCGGCCCTCGTGCGGTAGGTTGCGAGAAGTGTTTCGCCTTTTTGGCGCTCTGTCTCGGTCAGGGAGGCGGACATGTCGCCAAGGACGGTATCGAGCAGACGGTATTCAGCCTCATCGGTCAATCGATCTCGGCGGAGCAGCACCCTGAGCATTTTCTTCGGATGGCCAGCATCCTGAAAATAGTCGTGCCCGGTCCGGGAGCGATAGGTGTCCAGAATTGTCCGGAAACGGTTTGGGTCACGGCGAAGCATGTCCAGGAGCCCGAGAGACATGTTGTTCAACTCTTCCCGTATGCCACCAACGATCTGGGCGGGCGTTGCGGTCTTGTCTGCAATCCGGTCCAAGGCAGGCTGCCGCGGAACGGGCCCCCATCTGCAACCGCCAAACCGCTCAGGATCCGGATAGCCGAGGTAAGCGCAGTCATCGAGAGCATCAAACACGTCGCAAAGACGATGGAACTCGGCGATCATTTTGGCGGGGGTGCGTTTCATCAGGGTCCCCCCGGCGGAGGGTCGCCCCCCACCCCCAGCCCCTCCCCACGGAGGGGGGGCGCTTTGGACCGGGGCGTGGGGGTGGGGTGGGGCATCTCGGGGTCCCGGTTGGGTTTGCGTAGGGTGCGGCTCACAGCGCACCTCACGGGTCTACTTCCTTGTTCCACTGCAAAACGTCGTCCACCGGACGCGGCAGTCTGCCTTCCAGCCATTCCGCTGCCAGGTCGGGAGTGAACCCCGGGGCGCGGCATTCGATGACCCATGAAAGGTAGTCGGCGGGGCCGCCATTCATATATGGTGGCGGTGATACAGGGTAGAAGACCGTCGGGAGCCGTTCCTCGACGCTCAGCAGGTTGAGGACATGTCCGTATTCCTGCACCACGTTCCATGCAAGCGAATGCGATATGTCGATTGTGAGCTTAAGCCACCAACCGCCACTCTCCAACCCAGACGAAAGGACGGAGCAGGCAGGAGTGGCTGAGACAAATCCTGCCAACCGTTGCATTGCGGGTTCGTGAACCACGGATTACAAATCCATCAGCAGCCGACGCGGGTCCTCCAGGGCCTCTTTCACGCGGACTAGGAACGTCACCGCCCCTTTTCCGTCCACGATCCGGTGGTCGTAGCTCAGTGCCAGGTACATCATCGGGCGGATGACGATCTGGCCTGCGACGACAACCGGGCGGTCCTGGATCTTGTGCATGCCGAGGATGCCGGACTGCGGGGGGTTGAGGATGGGGGAGGGAGGCCAAGCTCGGCGATCTTCTTCTCGATGGCGGCGAAGCCCATCTGGTCGGCGTCGCGCACGACGGGGACGACAAGGCCCGAGGGGGTGCCGACGGCGACGCCCATGTGGACGTAGTTCTTGTAGACGATGTCGCCGCCGTCGATCTCGGCGTTGACTTCGGGGACTTCCTTCAGCGCATGGCAGCAGGCCTTCACGAAGAAGGACATGAAGCCAAGCTTGACGCCGTGCTTCTTCTCGAAGGCGTCCTTGTATTCGTTCCGGAGGCCCATGATGCCGGACATGTCGACCTCGTTGTAGGTCGTCAGCATGGCGGCGGTGTTCTGCGCGTCCTTCAGGCGGCGGGCGATGGTGGCCCGCAGGCGGGTCATCTTGACGCGTTCCTCGCGCGCGGCGTCTTCGGCCGGGATCGGGGCGCGAGGCAGGGCGGCCGGGGCGGGCGTGGGGGCGGCGGCGGCTCCGGGGCTGGGGCGGCTTCGGCCTTGGCCTCGGCTTTCGGCGCGGGGGCCGCAGCGGCAGCACCTTCGGTCACGATGGCGAGGCGGGCGTTGGCGGCGACCGTGGTGCCTTCGGGGGCGAGAATTTCGGCGAGGACGCCGGTTACAGGGCTGGGCACCTCGACCGAGACCTTGTCGGTTTCCAGTTCGCACAGCATTTCGTCCTGCTTCACCGCGTCGCCGGGTTTCTTGAACCAGGTCGATACGGTCGCCTCGGACACGGATTCGCCAAGGGCGGGGACCATTACGTCAGTCATTTTTCTTCTCCGGTCTTCAGGCGGACAGGCCAAGGGCCTGGGCGACGAGGGTTTGCTGTTCATGCTTGTGGCGGGAGGCGAGGCCCGTGGCGGGCGACGCGCTGGCCTTGCGGCCGGTGTAGGTCATCCGGGTGGTCTTGCCGCGGACCTTGGTGAGGATCTGCTCCATGTCCGGCTCGATGAAGAGCCAGGCGCCCTGGTTCTTCGGTTCCTCTTGGCACCAGATGAAGTCGGCCTTCGGGAAGCGGCTGAGTTCCTGGGTGAGGGAGATCGTCGGCAGCGGATACAGCTGTTCCACGCGGAGGAGGTAGACGTCGTCGAGGCCCTGCGCGTCGCGTTCGGCCAGAAGGTCGTAGTAGACCTTGCCGGAACAGAGGACGACGCGCTTGATCTTGTCGTCGGCCTTGAGCTTGAGGGTGGAGTTACCCTTCTGCGCGTCGTCCCAGAGGACACGGTGGAAGGTGGAGCCGTCAGTGAAGTCTTCCGCGCGGGAGATCGCCATCGGATGCCGCAAAAGCGACTTTGGCGTCATCAGGATCAGCGGTTTCCGGTAAGTCCGGTGCAGCTGGCGGCGGAGGATGTGGAAGTAGTTGGCGGGCGTCGTGCAGTTGGCGACGATCCAGTTGTCCTCGGCCGAAAGCTGGAGGAAGCGTTCCAGACGGGCGGAAGAGTGTTCCGGGCCCTGGCCCTCGAAGCCGTGCGGCAGGAGGACGACGAGGCCGGACATCCTGAGCCACTTCGACTCGCCCGAGTTGATGAACTGGTCGAACATGATCTGCGCGCCGTTGGCGAAGTCGCCGAATTGCGCTTCCCACAAGGTCAGGGCGTTGGGCTCTGCCAGCGAGTAGCCGTATTCGAACCCGAGGACGGCATACTCGGAAAGCATCGAGTCGATGACCTCATACCGCGCTTGACCCGCGCGGATGTGGTTCAGGGGGTAGTGGCGTTCTTCGGTGGTCTGGTCGATCCAGCCGGAGTGGCGTTGGCTGAAGGTGCCGCGGGTGCAGTCCTGGCCCGCAAGGCGGACGTTGAAGCCTTCGACCTGAAGCGAGCCGAAGGCCAGCGCCTCAGCCGTTGCCCAGTCGAAGCCTTGACCTTTTGCAAACATTTCCCGCTTGGCTTCCAGCTGGCGCGCCACCGTCTTGTGAATATCGAACCCTTCCGGCACGCGGGTCAGGGCGGCGCCGACCTCGGCCAGGGTCTCGGCCTTGATCCAGGTTTCGCCGCGCTGGTAGTTGTTCAGGTCCTTGGTCTGCAGGTTCTTCCAGCGGCCATCCAGCCAGTCGGCCTTGTTCGGCAGGAAGGCCTTGCCGGCTTCGAATTCTTCATTCAGGCGGGCCTGGAAGGCGGCCTTCATCTGCTCGATCTCGCCTTCGGGGATCAGGCCGTCGGCAACGAGGCGATCGGTGTAAAGCTGCAGCGTGGTCTTCTGCTTGCGGATGCGGTTGTACATCGCCGGGTTGGTGAACATCGGCTCGTCGCCTTCGTTGTGACCGAAGCGGCGGTAGCAGAAGATGATTCGGTCGCGACCTTGGCGGCGTGGACCACGGCTTCGGGGTCGTCGCCGTTGACGTGGAAGATCGGCGCCTCGACCATCAGGGCGATGTCCGTGGGATACGGAGAGGTGCGGCTGAAGGCTGGGGCGGTGGTGAAGCCGATCTGGTTGTTGACGATGATGTGGATGCAGCCCCCGGTGCGGTGGCCCTTGATGCCGGAAAGCTGCAGGCATTCGGCCACGACGCCTTGCCCCGCAAAGGCCGCGTCGCCGTGGAGGAGGATCGGCAGGACCGCGATGCGTTCCGCCGCGTCGTTCATCTGGTCCTGCTTGGCGCGGGCCTTGCCGAGGACGACGGGGTTCACGGCTTCCAAGTGCGAGGGGTTGGCCGTGAGCGACAGGTGGACCTTGTTGCCGTCAAAT
>JALOTD010000102.1 GCA_025458105.1 Tabrizicola sp.
CAAGATCCTCATGGGTCTGAAACCGCATTTCGAGGAACACCACGACCTGAAATACACCAACGACGCGATCAAGTCGGCGGTGGAACTGGCCGCGCGCTATATCCATGACCGCAAGCTGCCCGACAGCGCGATCGATGTGATCGACGAAGCCGGGGCCGCGCAGCATCTGGTGTCAGAATCGAAGCGCCGCAAGACGCTGGGGATCAAGGAGATCGAGGCCGTCGTCGCCAAGATCGCCCGCATCCCGCCCAAGACCGTGTCGAAGGACGACGCCGAAACGCTGCGCGATCTGGAAAAGACGCTGAAGCGCGTGGTCTTCGGTCAGGACAAGGCGGTGGAGGCTTTGTGTTCGGCCATCAAGCTGGCCCGTGCGGGCCTGCGCGAGCCTGAAAAGCCCATCGGCAACTACCTGTTTGCCGGTCCAACGGGCGTCGGCAAGACCGAAGTGGCGAAGCAACTCGCGTCCAGCCTTGGCGTGGAGCTGATCCGCTTCGACATGTCGGAATACATGGAGAAACACGCCGTTTCCCGCCTGATCGGCGCGCCTCCGGGCTATGTGGGCTTCGACCAGGGCGGCATGCTGACCGATGCCATCGACCAGCATCCGCATTGCGTGCTGCTGCTGGACGAAATGGAAAAGGCCCACCCGGATGTCTACAACATCCTCCTGCAAGTGATGGACCACGGGAAACTCACCGACCACAATGGCCGGACGGTGGATTTCCGCAACGTGATCCTGATCATGACCTCGAACGCGGGCGCATCCGACATGGCCAAGGCCGCCATCGGTTTCGGCCGCGACCGGCGCACCGGTGAGGATACCGCCGCGATCGAACGGACCTTCACGCCCGAATTCCGCAACCGTCTGGACGCGGTCATCAACTTCGCCCCGCTCGGCAAGGAAATCATCCTGCAAGTGGTCGAGAAGTTCGTCCTGCAGCTCGAAGCCCAGCTCATGGACCGCAACGTCCATATCGAGCTGAGCCCCGAGGCCGCTGCCTGGCTCGGCGACAAGGGCTATGACGACAAGATGGGCGCACGGCCTTTGGCTCGCGTGATCCAGGAACACATCAAGAAACCACTGGCCGAAGAGCTTCTGTTCGGCAAGCTCGTCAAGGGCGGGGTCGTCCGCGTCAAGGTTAAGGACGACGCCATCTCGCTCGACATCGAGGAACCGCAGAAACCGCGCCTGACCGGCCAGAAGCCACCGCTTCTCACCGCCGAGTAAGGCTCCCAAAGACGAACCCCCCGCCCTCACCGGCGGGGGTTCTCCTTTGCCGATTCCGACTTTCATCTTTGCCCAAATATCCCCGCCGGAGGCCAACCCGAGCCGCTTTGCGTCCTTCACGCAAAGCGGCGAGACAAAAGGCTCGCGCCGTCAGGCGCTCCTTTTAACAGTCGTCCCGCACCCCCCGACGCCACCCAATCGCCTACGCGACTGCCGCCCGATACAGATGCCAGGTCGCATGGCCCAGCACTGGCAGCACCACCACCAGCCCGATCAGCGCGGGCAAGATCCCCAACACCAGAAGCCCCGCCACGATCAGCCCCCAGGCCGCGATCACCGCAGGGTTTTCCAATGCCACCCTGACCGAGGTCTTGACTGCCACCGGCAGGCTGACATCCCGGTCCAAGAGCAGGGGGAACGATACCACGCTGACCGCCAAGACCGCCGCCGCCAGCAGGAACCCGACTCCGCTGCCCACGACGATCATCACCCAGCCTGCCGGAGTCGACACCGCCTCGGACAGCAGCGCGCCAAGGCTCAGCACCCGGTCCGGCCCCAGGGTTAGCGCATGAATCGCATCGGCCAGCAGCAGCCAGGCCATGAAGATGACCGCGTTGAACAGGGCCAGCATCACGATCCGCGGAAACCGCGGGGACCGCAGGACATCGAACATCGCCCCCCAACTGACCGCCATCCCGGCCTCTCTTCGACGGCTCAGCTCGTAAAGGCCCAGACCTGCGACCGGCCCGACCAGCGCAAAGCCCGACAGGACCGGGAACATCAGATGGGTCAGCGACCCTTGCGTCGCCAGCCCCAAAAGCACCGCCCCCATCAGGGGATACAGCATGCAGGCGAACATCACATCCGACCGCATCGCCGTCAGATCCTCCCAGCCCTTCTGCAAGGCGGCGCGCAGGTCGGCCATGACCAGCCTTCGCGTCACAGGCGGCACATGCTCGCGCGCGGGGGCCGCGACCACTGTCGCATAGCCAGCGGCAGAGCCCAGCGCGCCCATGGTCCAGGACAAGGGATTTCCGATCGTCTTCGGCATCAGGCTTCCTCCCGTTCAAAGGGGGCGCCCGGGGGCCAGTCCTGCCGTGGGGCGTCCCAGTGGCATCGACATGCAAGCAACGGTTATTCCCTGCAGCCTAACACGGATTGCGGCCCCGCGCAGTCACGGATTGGTGTCAGCGTTCGGTCAGCTTCAACTCGATCCGCCGGTTCTGCGCCCGCGCGGCCTCGTCCTCGCCTGTGGCCACCGGCCGGTATTCGCCGAAACCCGTCGCAGCCATCCGGTCAGGGGGAAAGCCAAGCTCATCCTGCATGAAGCGCACGACTGACAGGGCGCGGGCCTGGCTCAGTTCCCAGTTGTCGGCAAAGGCCCCGCCGCCTGACAAGGGCACGTTGTCAGTATGGCCGTCAACACGGATGATCCAGTCGATCTCGTCCGGAATGTTGCCCCGGATCTCGTCCAGGATCTGCACCACCCCGGCAATCTGGACGCGCCCCTCGGGTGCCAGGTCGGCCGAGCCCGGGCTGAACAGCACTTCGCTGGAAAAGACAAAGCGGTCGCCAACCACCCGCACCCCTTCGCGGCCCTGCAGCAGGGTCGAGAGCTGGCCGAAGAATTCCGACCGGAAGCGGGCAAGGTCGCGGTTCTCGTCCGCCAGCCGCGCGGCTTCCGCCGCCTCCAGCTCTGCCCGCCGCCGCTGTTCGGCGGCAACCTGGGCCAGAGCGGCGTTCAGGTCCGCTCCAAGACTGTCAAGTTGCACCTGTGCAGCCTCATCCTTGGCGCGGGCCTCGTCCAGCACCTGGCTCAGACTGCCCAGCTGAGCCCTCAGGGCCGCGACCTGCTGGTTCAGAAGCTCGACCTCGCGCGCCGCCTGCAAAGCCTTTTCCTGTTCCGCCAACAGCGCGGTTTCGGCCGCTGCAAGCGCTGCGTCCTTGGTTCCCGCGTCCTCAGCGGCCAACCGCGAGGCGGCAAGAAGGGTCAACGTCTCCTCGGCGCGCTTGCGTTCAGCCTCCAGCGCCAGGGTCATCGCCGTCAGTTCGGTGTCCGATGCCGCCAGCCGGTCGCGCAGAGCCTGCAAGGCGGCAGCATCGGCCAGCCGGGCGGCCTCAGCCTCGGTGATCTGTTCGGTCGCCTCGGCCAGCGCCGCCGCATCCGCCTCGCCCTTGCGCCGGACTTCGGCCAGCAAAGCCTCCAGAGCCTCGCGACGGGCGGCATCCAGCCGGGCGGCCTCGGCCCCCGCGTCGATCTCTTCACGCGCCTGTGCCAGCGCCAGCGTCATCGCCTCCGCTTCGCCAACCAACCGCTGCCGCGTGGTTTCCAGCTCCGCCACCTGGCCCCGCGCGCTGTCCCGCTCCAGGATCAGCGCCGCCACTTGCGCCTCGAAGTCGGTGATCCGCCCAGTGGCTGCGGCCAGGTCCGCTTCCCGCGCCGCAAGATCGGCGGTCAGTGTCGCAATCAGCCCGGCTTGCCGGTCCCCCTCGGCCTCGGCTGCGGCCAGACCGGCCTTCAAGGTGCCGATCTCGCTTTCCAGTTCCGCCGCCCGCGTCCGCTCCAACCCCAGAGCCCCGGCCAGATCGGCCACCTGCGCGGTCAGGGCGTCCAGTTCGGTGTCCTGCGTCGTGATCTGGTCGCGCAGCACCGCCTGCATCATGGTGAAGATGGTCAGGACGAACATCAGCACCATCAGAAGCGTCGTCACCGCGTCGACAAACCCCGGCCAGATCAGCGAGCTGTCCCTGCGGCGCGCGCCAGCCATCGGTCAGCGCCCCGCCGCGCTGCGGCCAAGCTGCCGGATCGCTGCCGTAAGGGCCGCGATATCGGTGCGCAGGTCGGCCAAAGTCTCTTGTCGGCCCGCCGACATCTCTTCCAGAATACGCAGAAGCTGCACGTCGATCGACCGCAGCCGCATCCGGCTTTCGGGGTCAGCACCGCCGCCTTCCACCTGCCCCAGCGCGGCGATCAGTCGGTCCTGACCATCGGCGATCCGCCGCAGAATGGCCGCCTGCGCCGCATCCTCCTGCGGGCCGTCGCCCAGCCGCGTCAGGCTTTCGGTCAATTCGGCAATCCGCGCTTCGAACGCCGCCCGCCCGGCCTCGGACTGTTCGTGCATCAGCTGCAGCTGTTCCATCTGCACGGCCATGTGGTCGATCACCGCCGCAAGCGCGTTCTGATCAGCCCCTTCGCCGTCGCCCGCCAGTCCGATCCGGGTGATCGACGACAGCCATTCCTCCAACTCTCGGCTGAACCGGTTCTGCCCGTGGCCAGCGAACAGCTCCAGAAGGCCCAGCACCAGCGACCCCGCCAGCCCCAGAAGCGAGGAGGAAAACGCCGTTCCCATCCCGCCCAGCTGGCTTTCCAGCCCCCCCATCAGCTTGGCAAAGACATCCATCCCGCTTTCGCCTTCCTGCGGGGCAAGGCTGCGGATCGTCTCGACCACCGCCGGGACGGTTGTCGCCAATCCCCAGAACGTGCCCAGAAGCCCCAGGAAAACCAGAAGGTTGATCAAATAGCGCGTGATGTCCCGCGCCTCGTCGATCCGCTGCGCGACTGACTCCTGGATCGACCGCGATGATGACGCCGAAATCGACATCCGCGCCGTTCGCGACCGAAGCAGCGCCGCCAACGGGGCCAGAAGGCGCGGCGGCGCATCGTTTTCAGTGCCCGGCGTGTTTCGGACGAAGTTCTCGATCCAGTAGACTGACTGAGCCAAGATCCAGACCTGCCAGAAACAGGTCAGCACCCCGATGATGAACACAAAGGCGATCAGGCCGTTCAGAAGCGGGTTGGTGCGCAGGATGTCAATGATCTGGCCGTGAATGGCCCAGGCCCCTGCTCCCACCAGGCCACAGACCAGCAGCATCTGGGTAATCGCCCGGATCGGCTGGCTGAAGGTCGTGGCAACGTCAGCGCCGCGTGGTTCCGTCTGGGACATGACTGTCCTTCTTTCCCTGCCCTTTGACCGGCATGGTAGCAGGCCCGCTGTAACTGCCAAGCAAAAGCTCAGACCAGCTGCCGCACCCGTTCGGCCAGCCAGTCCAGATCGGGATCGGCAATCCCCAACTCGGCCAGATGCGCCGTGGTCGACCACAGATAGTCCCGGTTCGCCCCCCGCCCGCCGGAGGCCCGCGCGATGATCCGGGCCTGCTCTTCCGGGTCCAGATGGCAGTACTGCACGTGGTCAGGATCGATGACATAGGTCAGCGCCTCGACCCGGCCCGCTTCGGTAGCGACCGTCAGCTGAGTTTCCAGATAGGCCGAGGATACCAGCTCTCGCTCGCGCAGCGCCGCAATGGTTGCGGCTTCCGCGCCAACGGCAACCCGGAATGCAACGCCCTGACAACTGCCACCCTCTGCCCGGTCCAGCGCCAACACCAGACCTGGCGCTTCAGGTGTCCCGCGATGATGGATCGACCGCATGCAGAAGCTGCGATGCCACCCCGTGACCCGCCCGATGCGGCGCTCGGCCACCGGAAAGCCGGGGTCCCAGATCAGCGACCCATAGCCAAAAACCCAAAGTGATCCGTCCATGACTGGCCCTGCTGCAATCTGCCCTGTAAACACCCACCACGGGGCAATGAAAAGGGCCGCAACCCATGCGCAAGCTTTTGGTCTTACTGATCCTTGGGACGGCCCTCTGGTCGGGCTACTGGTTTTTCGGATCAAACGCCGTGCGCAATGGGGCCGAGGATTGGTTCGCCAATGCCGCAGCCCAGGGCCTCGTGGCCGAGAAAAGCAGCCTGACCGTCGCGGGCTACCCCAACCGCTTTGACCTGACCGTTACCGACCTGCGCCTGTCCGACCCGGCTGGCGGCACGGGATGGCAGGCCCCCTTCGTCCAGGTCTTCGCCATGACCTGGAAGCCCTGGCACATCATCGCCGCCCTTCCGCCCAGTCAGGTCGTTACCCTGCCCGATCAGGAGATCACCGTGACCTCCGAAGGCCTGCGTGCCAGCTTCCGCGCCAAGCCCGCAACCGATGTCCCGCTTGCCGCCGTCATTCTGGAAAGCGGGCCGTTCAAGGCAACATCGACCGCGGGCTGGACCACTGGCGCCGCCCGTGCCGTCGCCTCGATCAGCGCGGATGAGGAAGTGCCCGGCGCGGGCGATGCGCCCAACGCCTATGTCCTTTCGCTTGACCTTGGCGACCTGACGCCGGACCCAGCCGCGACCCAGACCATCCTGGCCGACTCTGGCCTGCCTCCGGTCATCGCGACAGTCCGGATTCTGGTCAACGCGACCACGACCGCTCCGCTTGACCGCCATGCGGGCGACACCAACCCCAGGCTTGCAACCCTGTCGCTGCGCGATCTTTCGGTGATCTGGGGCGATCTGTCGGTCTCTGCAGCAGGCGACATCGCACCGGATCAGGACGGCTATGCCGCAGGCCGGATCGATATCGCCGTCACCAATTGGCAGCCGCTGGTCCCCGCCATGGTCGCGGCCGGGGCGGTGAAGCCCGAACTTGCGCAGACCGTCCAGACCATGCTGACCGCCTTGGCCCGCGACACCGGCGACGAAAACGTGCTGAAGCTACCCCTGGTCCTTCAGGACGGGCGCATGTCGCTTGGCCCCGTCCCGCTTGGTCCGGCGCCACAGATGGTGCCGCCGTCGGGCTAGCGGCAATAGGCCCCGCCCGACCGAGCCGAGGTGTCGAAGTGGAAGTGATCCTCGTGATACCCGTCCGACCCCGGCCCCAATGTCGTCCGGAAATACCCGCAGGCCGCCTTGTAGATCCGCCGCAACAGCCGGTTGTAGTCGCCCGCCACTGTCAGCACTTTCCCGTTCGACAGGACAAAGCCCGAGATATCGATCGCACGCCCTTTGCCATGCTCGCTGATCTTTGCGCCTTTCACGTTGTTCCGGCTGCGGCAGACATAATGCGCGGCGACCTGCAACTCGACCAGCCGGCCATCGAAGGCGGGCTGCGCGACTTCCTCGACCCAAGAGTTCAACGCCTTGGCGATGCTGCAATCGACTGTCGCCGTCTGGCTTAACCGCACCCCCGCAACCGAAGTGACAGCCACCGGTTCATCGACCCCGCACCCCCGTACTTTCGAGCCGATGGGCTTGATCTCCTCGCCCTTGATCGACGCCACGCCGCAGACGGCTCCCTTCATCGACTTGGCCTCGCGCTTCTTGCGCCGTTCCTCTTTGCGTGACGGAGGCGGTACTGCAGCCAGATCGACTTCGTCCTCGGGGACGGCAGACAGATCCAGCCCCGGAGCATTCGACGCGGCCTTCAACGCCGCAATCCGCTCGGCCAGCTGGCGCGGGCGCGCCTTCGGACGAATGGTCGGGGCCAGCGCGATCTCTGGACTGACCGGCGCGGCCTGAACCTCCGAGGCCGGGGCGGCCACCGCTCCAACCGAAAGCAGCACCGGGTTCGGCAAAGGCCTGGGCGACCGGTCCATCTCCTCGGCAAGGCTGGCACTCGCCACCAGGCAGACGCTCAGCACAAGCCCCCAGCGCATCCGCCTACTCACCCGCAGATGGGGCCGCACGCCCGAAGTCCGGCGCGGCGGTGTCCTGCCCGGCCTCGATGATCCCCCGGCGAATGGCGCGCGTCCGGGTGAAATAGGCGTGCAGATGATCGCCATCCCCCATCCGGATCGCCCGTTGCAACACGAACAGCTCTTCCGCGAAGCGGCCCAGGATATCCAGCACCGCGTCCTTGTTGGTCAGGAACACGTCGCGCCACATCACCGGGTCAGAGGCCGCAATCCGGGTAAAATCCCGAAACCCGCTGGCCGAATACTTGATGACCTCCGACTGCGAGACCCGGCGCATGTGGTCGGCCACGCCCACCATCGTATAGGCAATGGCATGCGGCACGTGGCTTACGACGGCCAGCACCAGATCATGATGCTCCACGTCCATCTCGTCGACATTGGCCCCCATCTCCTCCAGCAACTGCCGCAGCCGCGCCACCGCTGCCGGATCGGCCTCGGGTCCCGGCGTCAACAGCCACCAGCGGTTCTGAAACAGCGTGGCAAAACCGGATCGGGGCCCGGAATACTCGGTCCCCGCCAGCGGATGACCCGGCACAAAATGAACACCCTCCGGCATATGCGGCGCGACCGCCTCGACCACCGCGCGCTTGACCGAGCCCACATCCGTCACCGTCGCACCTGGCTTCAGATGCGGCCCGATCTCGGCGGCAATCGCCTCCATTGCGCCCACCGGCACGCACAGCACGACAAGGTCGGCCCCCTGCACCGCCTGGGCTGCTGTTTCGCACACCCGGTCGCAGAACAGCTCCCGCGCCACCGCCCGCGTTTCAGGCGACTTCGCATGGCCTACGATCTCACCGGCCAGCCCGCCCGCCCGCATCGCATGCGCCATCGACGAGGCAATCAGCCCCAGACCGATCAGGGCGACACGGCTGTAGATCATTTGACCCCCTTGAACTGCGCCACCGCATGCGCCACCTGCCGGCAGGACGCCTCATCCCCGATGGTGATCCGCAGACAATGCGGCAGCTTGTAGCCTCGGCCTCGTCCTGGCTCGCGAACCGCGCCAGAATGAAATTCGCCATGGAAGTGTCGGACGGCACCCCGATCTCGGCCAGCGCATTCGCCAGCCACGACCGCATCCGCGTATTCTCGGCCCGGCACTTCGCAACAAAGTCCTGGTCACGAACCGCGGCCTCAGCCGTCTCCAGTTGCGTCGTCGACAGGTTGAACGGCCCGCGGATCCGGTTCAGCACGTCGATGACATGTTTGGGCCCATAACCCCAGCCGATCCGCAGGCCACCCAGCCCGTAGACCTTCGAGAACGTCCGCGTCATCACCACATTGTCACGGGCATCGACCAGCGCGGCGCCGCCGTCATAGCCCTCGACATATTCCGCATAGGCCCCGTCCAGCACCAGCAAGGCCTGCTGCGGCAGGTTCTCGGCCAGACGGGCGATCTCAGCGCCCGAGATCATCGTCCCCGTGGGATTGTTCGGGTTGGCCAGGAACACCAGCTTCGTGCGCCGGTTGCAGGCAGCAAGGATCGCATCCACGTCTGCCGTCCGCTCGCGCTCGGCCACCTCAATTGGCGTCGCCCCCACGGCCAGGCTCGAGATACGGTACATCAGGAAACCGTGCTCGGTAAACACGACCTCGTCCTTCGGACCGGCATAGGCCTGGCAGAGGAAGGTGATGATCTCGTCCGACCCCGCCCCGCATATGATGCGGCCGGCGTCCAGCCCATGGACTTCGGCAATCGCCGCTCGCAGGCTGGCGTGATCGGTAACCGGATATCGGTGCAGGTTGTGCACCGTGCGGGCAAAGGCCTCCTTCGCCTTGTCCGAACAGCCGAACGGGTTCTCGTTCGACGACAGTTTCACGACATTGGTCACGCCCGCCACATGCGCCTTGCCGCCCTCGTAGAGCGCGATGTCAAGAATGCCTGGCTGCGGCTTGATCTGGTCGTTCATCTGGACCCCCACGGTTGTGGCCCCGTTTACAAGGCCATCGCGCCCAAGACCAGAACCTTTCGCCCGGTCCGGCGGTTGCGAAGCGGAGCGCTGACGCGCAAGTCTTTTGTCTCGTCGTCGGTCTCCGCCTCCTCCTCGGAGTTGCCTCCGGCGGGGAGCTCGAGGGGCAGCGCCCCTCGTCAGCCGAGGAGCAGGCGCAGGCCTGCGACGAGACAAAAGACTTGCGCGTCAGCGCTCCGCTCAATTGACCCGGTCAGACGGCAAGGAAGTTGGTGAACTGCCAGGGATCGTCCTCGTCCCGATCCTCGGCAAAGCGGTTGATCCGGTTCTGGATCGGCGTCCAGTCGGTATAATGGCATTCGATCCGGCCCAGATAGGGCCTCTGGACCTCCAGGCAGCGGACATGGTCCATCTCGTCGGCCTCCACGAAGCCTGCGTTCGGGTTCTCCGCCGCCCAGACCATCGCCGCCAGCACGGCGGAGGTCACCTGCATCCCCGTCGCGTTCTGGTAGGGCGCAAGCCGCCGCGCCTCCTCGCAGGACAGCCGCGAGCCGTACCACATCGCGCCCTTGGCATGGCCGTAGAGGAACACGCCCAGGTCATCGCCGCCCGCCACGATCTCCTCCGCCGTCAGGATGTGGCTTTCGGCCTGGCGCTTCCCGGCCCCGTTCATTTCGTGCAACGACAGGATCGCATCGTTGCAGGGATGATAGGCGTAGTGGCAGGTCGGCCGGTAGACCGCCCGGTCCTCGTCCCAGACGGTGTAGTAATCCGGGATCGACAGCGCCTCGTTGTGGGTGATGACATAGCCGTACTGCGGGCCCCCATCCGGGCACCACGACCGCACCCGGGTATCCGCGCCGGGCCGGTCGATCCAGATCGCATAGCCCGGGCCGTGGTCGAAGGCATAGCCGTGGGGGGGCAACTTCTTCTCATGCGTGCCCCAACCCAGTTCGGCGGGCTGGTAACCCTCGGACAGAAGACCATCTACGGACCAGGTGTTCACGAACACACCCAGAGGTTTCGCATGGGCGGACACCTGGGTGTCCCGCTCGGCCACGTGGATCCCCTTGACCCCCAACCCCTGCATAAGCCGCGCCCAGTCCTCCCGCGTCCGCGGCCCGGCCTTCACCCCGGTGTCCGCCGCCAGCCGCAAGAGCGCCTCTTTCAAAAGCCAAGACACCATCCCCGGGTTCGCCCCGCAGCACGACACCGCCGTCGGCCCGCCCACATAAGCCTTCCCCAACTCCCGCACCCGCTCCCGCAGGGGATAGTTCGTCCGCTCGGCATTCGGCAGCGACGACCCGAAATAGAACCCCGGCCAGGGCTCCACCACCGTGTCGATGTACTGGACTCCAAAACCTTGCGCGAGCTTCATCAGCTCGATCGAATCCACGTCCACCGACAGGTTCACGATCATCCCCCGCCCGTCCGGAAACAGGCTGCGCAGCACCTCTGCGTAGTTCTCAGCCGTCAGCGCCACCTGCAGATGCCGGATGCCATGGTCCCGCAGGATATGGGCATAATCGTCCAGGGGTTCGATCACCGTGAACCGCGCCCGGTCAAACCCGACATGACGCTCGATCAGCGGCAGCACCCCCCGCCCGATCGAACCGAATCCGATCATCACCAGCGCGCCGTCAATGCGCGCATGCACCGGGTGGGTCATGGCTCTCTCCTTACTTGTAGGTCCTGGCCTGTAGCCAATCCATCAGCGCCATCAAGACGCCCGAGACCACGAAGGTCAGATGGATCACCACCAGCCAGTACATTTCGGTCTCACCGAAGGTCGTCGCGGTATCCAGGTCGCTGATCTCCATGAACCGCTTGAGAAGATGGATCCCCGAAATGGCCACGATCGACGCGATCAGCTTCATCTTCAGCCCGCCGAAATCGACCTTGCCCATCCAGCCCGGCTTGTCCGCGCCGGCGTCGAAATCGAACTTCGAGACAAAGCTCTCATAGCCCGAGAACATCACGATCAACAACAGGTTCGCCGCCAGGGTCAGGTCGATCAGCGTCAGCGCGACCAGGATCATCTTCTCGGCCGAAAGCTCCAGCACCTGCGGCAGGTAATAAAGCAGCTCCTTGGCGAAGATCACCGTCAGCATCGCCAGCGTCACCGCCAGCCCAAGATACATCGGCGCCATCAGCCAGCGGCTGGCGAAAAGACCCTTCTCGAAGCTGGTCTCGACGCTGTTCTTGTCGCTCATCACGCGCTCCCGCAAACACAAAGGGCCGCACCCTTGACGGCACGGCCCCGATTGTAGGGTGCGCGCCCGCGCACCGGAAGATCAGTTCTTCGCGTAGTATTCGACGACCAGGTTCGGTTCCATCTGCACCGGATAGGGCACATCGCCCAGGCCGGGAGTACGGACGAACTTGACCACTTTCTTGTTGGTGTCGACTTCCAGGTAGTCCGGAATGTCACGCTCGGTCAGTGCCAGGGCTTCCAGCACCAGAGCCAGCTGCTTCGACTTCTCGCGCACTTCGATCACGTCGCCTTCCGACACGCGGTAGGACGCGATGTTGACCCGCTTGCCGTTCACCAGCACATGGCCGTGGTTCACGAACTGACGCGCCGCGAAAATCGTCGGCACCAGCTTCGCGCGGTAGACCACCGCATCCAGACGGCGCTCCAGAAGGCCGATCAGCATCTCGCCGGTGTCGCCGCGCACACGCTCGGCGTCGGCATAGATCTTGCGGAACTGCTTTTCGGTCAGGTCGCCGTAATAGCCCTTCAGCTTCTGCTTGGCGCGCAGCTGCGTGCCGAAGTCGGAAAGCTTGTTCTTCCGGCGCTGGCCGTGCTGGCCGGGGCCATACTCGCGCTTGTTGACCGGGGATTTCGGACGGCCCCAGATGTTCTCGCCCATCCGGCGGTCAATCTTGTACTTGGCAGAGGTGCGTTTGGTCACCGCTGATCTCCTTCGTTATGTGCCGCGCGGCGGCGATGAAGGGCGTTGTCCTTTGGTCTTCCGACCCGACAGGCATCCCCTTGCGGGGGCCACCAACACCAATGAAAAGCCCCGGAATCGCTTCCGGGACTGGCGGGCTTATACAGGCGGAAGCGGGGGAGTCAACACCACCCCACCCCGTAGGTCGGGGCACCCAACCCGCACAACACAGGGCCGCGCCCTCCCTCGGGCGGGCGCCGCAACGGTCGAGGGAAGCACTTTATGGTTCAACCCCTCCCACCGCAGTTCGGGTGACTGCCGCTGCAAAGCGCCCTCCCGGGGGGAGGGAGGGCGCGGCCCGGCGGGCTTGCGCCCTTGATTCCGGGCCAAAAGCGGCGTTCCTTCAATCTATCGAAGTGTCCCAGTCAGGACCGGCTGGTCCATTGGGAAATAGCTCTTCGAAGTCCTTCTCTCGACTGTTCTCGTCAAGGTATTCGCCAACTTCGGAGTCCATGCGTTTTGTTGTCCAAATACGTTCATTTAGCCGAGTCAACCTCGCAGCCAGCTTCTCCATTTGCATACGATCAGTGGCAGACAGTCTGTAAAGCGATAGCACTTCGGAAAGTACGGAAGATAGGTGCTCTGGGCGTTCGGGCGTGGATTCGAAGATTTCACGATATCTCGACAAACTGTACGACCGTTGTCTCGCTATAGCTCTTTCAGAAAGTTGAGCATGGTCCGCCTGGCGTGCCTCCGGGACAACGCGATCAAGAGTACCGCGTATCCGCCCATACTCATTTTCATACTTTCGAACCACCTTTTCTAAGACACGGACGAATCGTCCGGAAAGATCGAAAGAAACCATGGTTAACGCAGGACGCCTAACGGACTCGATCATTTCCGACGTGACGCCGAGTTTCATAAGTTCGGCAACCTGCTCGTCTAGTAGTTCTGATTGCTTTTGTTAGGAAAGGCCGCCGATTCTGTTTGACCATGTGGTGTTCTGGACAGACACCTTTGTGAATACAGTTGCAACGCGGCGAAGTTGCTCCAAGAGTTCATCGGCTCTTTCAATTCTTTCTCGTAACTTAGCCTTAAGTCCCAAGATCTCAAAAGACTCAAGTGAAGGCAAAACTCGAAAAAGAATTGCTCCAAAACCGAGAGCTAGTGAAACACCGGCACTTGACGTTCGGTCATTTCAAAGGAGCCAGAGCGTAAGGCTAAACGAAAGGACCGCCAGAAATTCAAGGAAAAAATTGATGCGAGCCGGCATTCTAACTCCCTGAAGTCGATGCACTATCTTTAGCCGGATTATGCATGATCGCAAGCCGATCAAATTTCCGGGTCAGTAACACTCTAATGCGATGAAGACTCTTCTGCCCATTCCCCTTAACAAACCCCTAACGTCCACAGCTAACCCATTGGAATCCCTTGCGGCCTCCACCCTGTCCACGCGTGGACAGCCTCAGCCGTTCACCTCCACCTGCACGCCCCCCCTTCAGCATCGCCGCGCCCACTGTGGGCGGCTCCCCCACCCCCTCCCGGCTCCTCACTCCGCAGAGGCGGCAAAGTCACTGGACATGCGCCCGCAAAGCCCCGAGAAAGCGCCCATGGCGGGCCGGTGGCTACATCGTTGCCGCGCCACCGACCGGGGAGACAACACCGATGGACGCGACCGAGGCAGGCATTGACGAAACCGCTCTCCAGTCGGCGGCGGCGGTCACCATGGTCAAGGGCGATCTCTTCTTCCTCAAGCTCTGGATCGACCATTACGGCGCGCAGTTCGGCAAAGAGAACCTGTACGTCGTCAACCACGGTCGGGGTGCGGACGTGGCCGAACTGGCCGCAGGCTGCAACGTGATCGGCATCCCCGAGGGGTCCGTCGAAGACTTTGACCGTGTCCGCTGGCGCTTTCTGAACAACATGGTTGCGGGCCTCAATGCCTATTACCGGCATGTCGTGGTCGGCGATGTTGACGAGCTTCTGATCCTCGACCCCGCCTCGGGCAAACAACTTGGGGACTGGCTGCGGACGCAGCCCGGCGG
Source organism: Tabrizicola sp. (assembly GCA_025458105.1). GTDB lineage: Bacteria > Pseudomonadota > Alphaproteobacteria > Rhodobacterales > Rhodobacteraceae > Tabrizicola. The sequence goes on from JALOTD010000102.1 coordinate 14,602, forward strand.
GCGGGTGATGACGGCCCTCGGGCTCGAGGTCCTGCACCATCCCGACGAAGAGACCGGCGATGTCGCCTCTGGGGTCCTCGGTCCGCGGCGGTATGTCCGGACCTCGATGTTCTATTCCAAACCCTGCGTCGTCTCGACGCCGACCCGCATTGCGCGCGGGGGCCACTTCTCCTCTTATCCGAAGCTGGCGCTGCCGGAGGATCTGTATCTTCTGCATCTGAAGTACTGCGACTTCGATGCCTATGTCGACACGCTGGAAGCGCGGAACAAGTTTGCCGACCGCTCGTCGATTTCGTTTCGCAAGACCATGATCGGCCGCCACTGGTTCTCGAAGTTTCGCGAGGACGATGCAGCCGTGTTCCGCGCCTTTGGAGCCTTGCAGCTGGAAGCAGGCTTTGACATGGCGGGATACCGCAAGCGGATGGCAGAGACTTTCAAGCCCCGGGGCGACAGCGGATATTTTCAGTTCGACCGGACGGAAGACACGAAGAAGTACCTTTTGCCCGACCGGTTCTTCGGCCTCGTCTGACAGGTCCAGGGCGCTTCCCCGCCTGCTCGCTCAGCCTCTGCTCGCCTGATTCATACCGAATTTGGCGTCGACTGCCGGGGCATCACCAATGTGGCGGCTTCTGATTGGCGGCGGGCGCTTCCAGCCCCGCCTCGCGCTCGGCCTCGCGTTCCGCCAAAAGCCGCGTCAGCCGGGTCAGCCGGTCGATCTCCCCGGCTTGGCGCGCCACCACGTCCGACAGATCCTCGACCGTGCGGGTCAGATGGGCGATCCGTTCTTCCAGGGCCTCAAACCGGTCCATTCGCAGCCTTTCCGGGCGCTTGCCGCCCCTTGCCCCATTCGATACACGGGGGCCGACGAAAAGCGAAGGGTCCGACCCGATGGCAAATGACAAACCCCGCCGCCCGCGCGCCGAGACCCCGAAAGGGTTCCGCGACTATTTCGGCGCCGAGGTGACCGAGCGCAAGGCCATGCTCGACGCCATCGCCGGGGTCTACCACCGCTATGGCTTCGACCCGTTGGAGACCTCTGCCGTGGAAACGGTCGAGGCGCTGGGCAAGTTCCTCCCCGACGTCGACCGCCCGAACGCTATGACCTGACCGCCCCCCTTGCGCGCGTGGCCGCGCAGTACCGCAACGACCTGCCCTCGCCCTACCGCCGCTATGCAATGGGTCCGGTCTGGCGGAACGAAAAGCCCGGCCCGGGCCGCTTCCGCCAGTTCTACCAGTGCGACGCCGATACGGTCGGGTCGGGAAGCGTCGCGGCCGATGCCGAGATCTGCGCGATGCTCGCCGACGCTCTGGAAACCGTCGGGATTCCCCGTGGCGACTATGTGGTGAAGGTCAACAACCGCAAGGTTCTGGATGGTATTTTCGAAGATTTGGGTCTTCTGAACCTGGAGTTTCTTGCGGACAGTGTGGATCGAGTTGGGATTGCGCTACGGGCAATCGACAAATTTGACCGCCTAGGCGACAAAGGCGTCCGCGACCTCTTGGGCCAAGGCAGAAAGGACGACTCCGGCGACTTTACGAAGGGCGCTGAGTTGGCGCCGGATCAGATCGAACGCATTTTGGCTTTTGTCGCGGCAAAAGGCGAAACCACCTCGGCGACCCTGTCGAACCTGCGCAAGCTGATCGGGAATTCCGAACTGGCCGCGTCCGGTGTTGACGAACTTGAGGGCATCATGGGGCTTCTAGCCGCCCAAGGCTATGGCCCCGACCGCATCGTCATCGACCCCGGCGTGGTCCGTGGCCTCGGCTACTACACCGGCCCGGTCTATGAGGCGGAACTCACCTTCCAGATCACCGACGAAAAGGGCCGTCCGCGCAACTTTGGCTCGGTGGCCGGCGGGGGCCGCTATGATGGCCTTGTCAAGCGCTTCACCGGGCAGGACGTGCCCGCCACGGGCGTCTCCATCGGGGTGGATCGCCTCCTCGCCGCCCTCCGCGCCAAGGGGCGCGTCGCTGGCTCCTCGGAGGGTCCGGTCGTCGTCACCGTGATGGACCGCGACCGGATGGCCGATTACATGGCCATGGTGGGCGAGCTTCGCAGGGCAGGCATCCGGGCCGAGGTCTATCTGGGCAACCCTAAGAACTTTGGCAACCAGCTCAAATACGCCGACAAGCGCGGCTCACCCATCGCCGTCATCCAGGGCGGAAACGAAAAGGCGGCAGGCAAGGTCATCCTGAAAGACCTGATCCTCGGCGCAAAGATCGCCGAAAACGCCACGCTTGAGGAATGGAAGGACCGCCCCGCCCAGATCGAGGTCGACGAGGCCGATCTGGTCGCGGCAGTCCAGCGGATGCTGGGGCAATGACCCCCGATTCGCCCAGGATGGTTAACGCCTTTTCGTCTTTACGCACGTAGAGACGGAAGGAAGACATGATGAAGACGGAAAGAAGACTGAAGAAGCGCCGCCAAGTCCTTGTGGTTACAGGACCGTTCGCCGCATCTCTGCAGCGGCCCATGTGTTGCGTTCACCCGTCCTTAACCCGCCCCGCGGGGTCCCAGGGATGACCCCCAAGGCCGCCATCCGGGCCGAGGGCGAACGCCTTCTGCAGGCCTTCGTCGCAGCTGGCGCGGTGCCGGTGGAAACCGACATCCTTCAGCCCGCCGGAACGCTCCTGGACCTCTACGGCGAAGACATCCGCGCCCGCGCCTATGTCACCGACGACCCGCTGAAGGGCGAGATGATGCTGCGCCCCGACTTCACCGTTCCCGTGGTCCAGGCCCACATGGCGCATGGGGCGGATCCCGCAAGATATGCCTATCTGGGAGAGGTCTTCCGCAAGCAGTTGCGTGGTTCGGGCCGGGCCAGCGAATACCTTCAGGTGGGGTATGAGGTCTTCGACCGCGCCTCGCCCGAGGCCGCCGATGCCGAGGTCTTTGCCCTGTTCCGTGACCTGTTGGCCGGCCTGAACCTGCGCCCGGTGACCGGCGATATCGGCATCCTGATGGCCGCCGTCCGGGGCCTCGACACCTCTGACCGTCGGAAGGCCGCCCTCCTACGCCATGCCTGGCGGCCCACGCGGTTCAAGGCGCTCCTCGACCGCTTCGCCGGCCGCGCCCCGGTGCCGCAAGGTCGTCTGGCACTCCTCGACCGCCTCAAGGCCGGGTCTCCCGCGCAACTTATTGAAGAAGCTGGAGTTTTCGTCGGCATCCGCTCCCCCGATGAGATCATCGCCCGGGCCGAGGCACTGGTAGCCGACGCTGAAACCCCACCGATAAAGGCCCCCGAGGCGGCGCTGCTCTACGATCTCCTCAGCCTGGAAGCCCCCGCTGCCCACGCCCTGACCCACCTGCGCGGGATCACCCCCATGCTCCCCGCCATCGCCCCGGCGGTTGACCGCTTTGCCCGGCGACTGGAGGCCCTTGCCGCCAAAGGTGTCGATGTCGCCACCCTCGCCTTCGAGGCCAGCCACGGCCGCACCGCCCTTGAATACTATGACGGATTCGTCTTCAGCTTCCTCGCCGACGGTCTGCCCCCGGTTGCCTCGGGCGGCCGCTACGACGCGCTGACGGCGGTCCTTGGCGACGGGGCCTTCATCCCGGCGGTGGGGGGCGTGATCCGACCAGGGCTTGTGGCCCGGCTGAAGGGGGCCACATGATCCGGTTGGGCGTGCCGTCCAAGGGGCGGCTGATGCAGGACACTTTCGACTGGTTCCGCGCGCGCGGCGTGGTGATGAAACGCACGGGCTCTGACCGGGAATACTCCGGCGTGATCGAGGGTGTCGAAGGCGTGGTCCCCGTCCTTCTCTCTGCCGGCGAGATCCCCCGGGACCTCGCCGCAGGTCGCATTCATTTGGGTGTCACTGGGTCGGACCTGGTTCGCGAGCAGCTGGGCGAGGACGAGGTTGCCGAAGTCGCGAAGCTGGGGTTTGGCCATGCCGACCTGGTGATCGCCGTGCCTGCGGTCTGGATCGATGTCGAGACGGTGGACGATCTCGATGCCGCCGCTGCGGGCTTCCGCAAAGCGCACGGCCACCGCTTGCGGATTGCCACGAAATATCATCGCCTCGTCCGGGATTTTCTGCAGTCCCAAGGGGTTGCCGACTACCAGCTGCTCGATAGCCAGGGTGCGACCGAAGGCACGGTGAAGAACGGGACAGCCGAGGCTATCGCGGACATTACCAGTTCGGGCGAGACGCTGCGGGCGAACCATCTGCGTATACTTTCGGACGGGTTGATCCATTCCAGCGAGGCGGTGCTCTGGGCCAGCCGGGTTGCCGACTGGTCTGCCGGGGATCGCGCGGCCATGGCACAGCTGGCGCGGCAACTGGGTGTGGGCTCGCCGGTCTAGGGCTGGACGGGTCAGCGCGTCGACCTAGCTCTCCGTCGAGCCTTTAAGGAGACTGCCATGCGTCTTGCTACCCTGACCGTTGCCCTGTTCCTGCCTGCAGCCGCGCAGGCGCAGGACCTTGCCACCGGGGCCGAGATTACCGCCGCGATTACCGGCAACACCGTGCAGGGCAGCATGAGCGCCAGCGGCGCTTACACCGAGTTCTACGACACTGATGGCACTATCAAGGGTGACGGCTACACCGGCACCTGGACGGTCGAGGGCGATGCGATGTGCTTCGACTATGGCGAGGGCAAGGACTGCTGGAACGTCCGGATCGACGGCGAGGCGGTGACCTGGGTCCAGGACGGCGCCGATGGCGGCACGGGAACCATCGTCGCCGGGAACCCCAACAACTTCTAGTGCAGGCCCAGTTCGGCCAGGGCCTGTGCCAGCTTGGGTGGTAGGGGATCATCCTTCGCGCGGCCTTTCGGCAGGTCGCGCGGGGCCTCTTTCGGATCAAGGTAGCGCCAGCCCTGGAACGGCCTCCGCGGTGCGGCCTCGGTGCGGATGACCTCCTGGTCCAGCACCAGCGCGCAGCGGGGGATGCCGTCGCCCAGGTTGACCTCCTGCAGGTCGGTGATCCGCTGGCGGCACAGGATCACGCCCTTGATGACCCAGTAAAGCGAGCCCTCCAGCACATCGGCCTCGCGCTTGGGCCACATGCGGGTGACGTGGATCGCCTTTCCCTCGGGCCAGTGCGGGCGCTGGCTGCGTTGCCAGTCCAGGAGGTCCTCGACCGAATCGGCGCCGACGCAAAGTTTCAGGAGGTTGATCATGGCGCTGATCTCGTTCCAGTTATCCACAACAGACAGAGAGATTCGCCCCGATGTCGCGATTCCACGCCCCCATTGCCGAAGCGATCTGGGACATGAAGTACCGCTTCAAGGAGGCGGACGGCACGCCCATCGACGGCAGCGTCGAGGACACCTGGCGGCGGATCGCACGCGCCTTGGCCGAGGTCGAAAAAGACCCCGCCAAGTGGGAGGCAGAATTCTATGCGGCGTTGGAGGGGTTCAAGTTCCTGCCCGCGGGCCGGATCACGGCGGGGGCGGGGACGGGGCGGTCGGTGACGCTGTTCAACTGCTTCGTCATGGGCACGATCCCCGACACGATGGAGGGGATCTTCACCGGGTTGAAAGAGGCCGCGCTGACATGTGCCGGACGATCATGTCGGCGGGGTCGCGCCGGGGCGCGATGATGGCGACGATGCGCTGCGACCATCCGGATATCGAGGCCTTCATCGAAGCCAAGCGCGACCCGGCGCGGCTGCGCATGTTCAACCTGTCGGTGCTGGTGACCGATGCCTTCATGGCCGCCGTCAAGGCTGACGGCCCGTGGGAGCTGGTCTTCGGGGACAAGGTCTACAAGACCGTCGAGGCGCGCGATCTGTGGAACAAGATCATGCGGTCGACCTTCGACTATGCCGAACCGGGGGTGATCTTCATCGACCGCATCAATGCGATGAACAACCTTGGCTATGTCGAGACCATCGCCGCCACCAACCCCTGCGGCGAGCAGCCCCTGCCGCCCTATGGCGCCTGCCTCTTGGGCTCGATCAACCTGGCGACGCTGGTCTGGTATCCGTTCGAAGACAAGGCGCATGTCTGCAAGACCGATCTCGCCAAGCTGGTCCGCACCGCCGTCCGGATGATGGACAACGTCGTGGACGCCTCGCGCTTCCCCCTGCCCGAACAGGCGGCAGAGGCGCAGGCCAAGCGGCGGATCGGGCTGGGGGTCACGGGCCTCGCCGATGCGCTTCTGATGTGCGGGTTGCGCTATGGGTCGGACGAGGCAGTGGCCGCGACCGAGGACTGGATGCATGCCATCGCGCGCGAGGCCTATCTCGCGTCGGTCGATCTGGCGCAGGAGAAGGGGGCGTTTCCGTTGTTCGAGGCCGAAGGGTTCCTTGCCTCGGGCAACATGGCGCAGATGGATGCCGATGTCCGTGAGGCTGTGGCCAAGCACGGCATCCGCAACGCCCTTCTGACCTCGGTCGCGCCGACCGGGACGATCTCGCTTTACGCCGGGAACGTCAGTTCAGGGATCGAGCCGGTCTTCGCCTATGCCTACACCCGGAAAGTCCTGCAGAAGGACGGCTCCCGCACCGAGGAAGAAGTGGTTGACTACGCGGTTCGGTTGTGGCGCGAAAAGCATGGCGATGCGCCGCTGCCCGACCATTTCGTCAACGCCCAGAACCTGCCGCCCTTGGACCATGTCCGCATGCAGGCGGCGGCGCAAAAGTGGGTGGATTCGTCGATCTCGAAGACCATCAACTGCCCCGAAGACATCAGCTTTGACGCCTTCAAAGAGGTCTACATGGCCGCCTGGGATCAGGGCTGCAAAGGCTGCACGACCTACCGCCCGAACGACGTGACCGGGTCCGTCCTGACCGTGTCCGAGAAGCAGACCGCGCCCGTGGCGTCGCAGCCGGTGACGGGGGGCGAGGTGGTGTATCTGTCGGACCCGCTCGACCGGCCCGCTGCGCTGGAAGGCCAGACCTACAAGGTCAAATGGCCGGGCTCGGAACACGCGCTTTACATCACCATCAACGACATCGTCATCGCCGGGCATCGGCGTCCGTTCGAGGTGTTCATCAACTCCAAGAACATGGAGCATTTCGCCTGGACCGTGGCCCTGACCCGGATGATCAGCGCGGTGTTCCGGCGCGGCGGGGATATCTCCTTCGTGGTGGAAGAACTGAAAGCCGTCTTCGACCCCCGCGGCGGCGCCTGGATGGAGGGGCGCTACATCCCCTCGATCCTCGCCGCGATCGGTGGAGTGATCGAGCGCCACCTGATCGACATCGGCTTCATCGCGGGCGAGGGGCTGGGGCTGAAGTCCGACCCGAAGGCGGAACTTTTGCGGGTCGGAGAGGCTCCGCGCGGAAAGGCCTGCCCGTCCTGTGGGAGCTATGACCTGCGGATGGTGGAGGGCTGCCTGACCTGCGGGTCGTGTGGGCATTCGAAGTGTGGGTGAGGGGCGCATGGCAAACGTAGCGCTTTTCCTGCCGTCCTGTTGCATCGTGCGCGCAGAAGGTCATATGATGGTAAGACTTCTTCTGAAAACTGCGGTCTGCGCATCAGTTGGCGCGCAGCCG
>JALOTD010000019.1 GCA_025458105.1 Tabrizicola sp.
GAAGCCCGCGTTGGTCAGGTCATCGGGGGAATGTCGGGACAGGATCTCGCGCGATTTCGGGCCCATGAGGGAGAGGACGGCCATGGAGGAGGTGAAATCAGAAAGATGAGCGTCGCCCTGCAAATTGCGGGAAATCCAGTCGAAATCATGCGTGGCAAAGCCGGTGCCGGTGACGATGTGGAACTCTTGCTCTCCGGTTCGGGCGACGGTCAGGTCGCACTCGATGCCGCCCTTGCGGTTCAGCATCTGGGTGTAGGTCAGGCTGCCGATGGCCCGGTCCACGTTCCCCGCCGCGATCCGGTTCAGCGCCTTTGCCGCGTCCCGCCCGGTCAGGCGGAACTTGGCAAAGCTCGTCTGGTCGATCAGCACGGCATGGTCCCGCGCCGCGCGATGTTCGCGGCCCACGGCCTCATGCCAACCAGGGCGGGCCATCGAGTAACGGTCCAAGGCCTCTTCCCCAGGTGCGGCGAACCAGTTCGGGCGTTCCCAGCCGAGTTTCTCGCCGAAACACGCCCCGGCGGCCTTCAGATGCGCATAAAGCGGCGAGCGCCGGGCGGGACGAGCTGACTTCATCTCTTCCAAGGGCCAGGCGATGGTGTAGTGCTTGGCGTAGGCTTCAAGCGTGCGGGTGCGGACATAGTCGGTCACGCGGTGGGGCGGACCGAAGCGGCGGATGTCGACGGGCCAGAGGTCGAAGGGCGCTTCCCCCTTGGCCACCCATTCCGCCAACGCCATCCCTGCCCCGCCGCCGCTGGCGATCCCAAAGGCGTTGAAGCCCGCGCCGACGTAGAAGTTCCGCAGTTCGGGCGCCTCTCCCAGGATGAAGTTGCCGTCGGGGGTGAAGGATTCCGGGCCGTTCAGAAGCTGCTTGACCCCGGCATTGGCCAGCGCGGGGACGCGGGCGATGGCGTCGTCCATGAACTGGGCGTAGTGGTCATAGTCGCTGGTGAGGAGTTCGAAGTGGAAACCTTCAGGGATGCCGTTCACCGCCCAGGGCTTGGGGTTCGGCTCGTACCCGCCCCAGACAAGGCCGCCGACTTCCTCCTTCCAATAGGTGCGACGGTCGGGGTCGCGGAGCGTGGGCAGGGTGGGCGTAACCCCTTCGATCTTTTCGGTGATCATGTACTGGTGTTCGACCGAAACGAGGGGGACGTTGACGCCCACGGTTGCCGCCAGCGTCCGCGTCCACTGGCCCGCGCAAGCGACGACCTTTTCGCAGGCGATGGTACCGAATGGCGTTTCGACGCCTGTGATCTTGCCGTTGTCGACGATGATCCGGGTGACGGGCGTGTCTTCAAAGATCTGCACGCCTGCCATCCGCGCGCCCTTGGCCAGGGACTGGGTGATGTCGGACGGGTTCGCCTGACCGTCGGTAGGCAGGTAGGCCGCGCCGACGAGGTCGTCGATGGTCATCAGGGGCCAGAGCTCCTGCGCCTCGCGCGGGGTCAGGAGGTGCATTTCAAGGCCGAAGCTATGCGCGGTCGTGGCCTGACGCTTCACCTCGGTCCAGCGGTCGGCGTTGCAGGCCAGACGCAGGCCGCCGTTCATCTTCCAGCCGGTCTGGAGGCCGGTTTCCGCTTCCAGAGTTCTATAGAGGGCGACGGAATGGCCGAGAAGCTGGGTGATGTTGGCAGATGTGCGCAATTGCCCGACCAGTCCGGCGGCGTGAAAGGTGGTGCCGGAGGTGAGTTTCTTCCGCTCCAGAAGCACCGTGTCGGTCCAGCCAAGCTTGCCCAGGTGGTAGGCGACGGAACAGCCGACGATGCCGCCGCCGATGACGACGGTGCGGGCGGTAGAGGGAAGGTCTTTCATGGGGCCTCGAAAGCGGCAAGGGCCGCGCAGTAGGTGTCAAGATAGTCGGCAGTGTAGGCCGCGTAGTCGAAGTCAAGGTCGGAGTGGATTTCCTGGACCATGGACCACATCGCTTCACGCAGTGCCGCCGCCGCCTTCATCGCGCGGTAGCGGTGCCAAAGGTCGGGGTCGGGCGCGGAACCGTAATAGGCGGTCAGGAGCCAGTCTTCCTGTGCCGGGTCGAGCCCGTTGTTGGCGGCCAGACCGCCGAGGTCAAAGAGCGGCGAGCCCCAGCCGGCATAGTCCCAGTCGATCAGCCACATCCGGGTGCCGTCGTGCAGGAAGTTGGCGGGTAGAAGGTCGTTGTGGCCAAAGACCATCTCGATCCGGCCCACGGCGCGTTCCAGGCTGGCGGCCTGGTCCAGAAGCGCGGGAATGAGGGAAAGGTGACGCGACTTGCCCTCGGCCAGGGTCGCGGCATAGTCGCGCAAGACTTGGAACACCCAGAAGGTCAGCGCCGGGCCGCGCAGATGGCGGGGAATGTCGCGGTGGGCATGCATGACCAGGGCCAGGGCCTGCTCCAAGAGGTCCTGCCCCTGGAAGTCGGCGGCGGTCATCGTGCGGCCTTCGACAAAGTCGATCACCAGCGCGCCGGGTTCGTGATGGATCACGGCAGGCGAGACCCCGGCCGCATGGGCCGCACGGGAGGCGGCCAGTTCGTTGAAGCGCATGATCTGGTGGACGGGGATGTCATCACCGATCCGGACCACAGCGCTGCGGCGGGCATCGGTGACGCGGACGTTCAGGTTGGTGATGCCGCCGCCAAGCGGCTCTGCGCGGGGGGTTCCGCTCCAGATCGGAAGGGCAAGCGCGCGGGCAATCGGGTCGGTCATGTGTCGGCACCGGTTCGGGTCGTCATTCCAAGCGTTGGTCCGGCCATGGGGCGCGCGCAAGCCCCTTGTTGAGGAACGGGCGGGCCTTGGGGACTTTGGCCCGCCCGAAGGATGCACCAGACCGTCCAGAGCACTGGCACATGCCGCAATCATCCCCCATTGCAAACCTGGCCACAGGGACAGCCCTACCGTCGGCGCAGATCGCCAGGCTGTCAAAGGATTCTGTGAGAAAGTGAGGTTTCTTGACCGTTCTCCGATGATATGCAGAGAGTGAGAAAACCATTTTCTCAAAAACCATCAATAGGAGCGGCCATGTGGCACTCCCGGCACGACAAGGACATCCTTGACCACCTGGGACGGACCGGTTCGGCCCGAATCGAGGAGCTTGCCCGGAATCTGTCGGTCAGCGCCGAGACGGTGCGACGGGCGATCCGCAGGCTGGAACAGGCCGGCGCGGTGACGCGGGTTCATGGAGGTGTCAACCTTCGGGGCTGGGGGCTTGAGCCGAGCTTTGTGCAGCGGATGGCCGTGAACCCCGACCGCAAGCGCCGGGTGGCCGCACGGCTGGCGGGATTGATCCCGGATGGGGCATCTCTGTTTCTGGATGTGGGATCGACGACGGCCTATGTGGCGCAGGCCCTGCGCAATCATCGCGATCTGCTGGTTGTCACCAACTCGCTGCCCGTCGCCCAGACGCTGGCGGGGCGGGGTGAAAACCGGGTGTTCATGGCCGGGGGCGAGCTGCGACCACATGATGGAGGGGTGTTCGGTGCTGATGCGCTGGCCTTTGTGCGTCAGTTCCGGGTTCAGCACGCCATCCTGTCCGCCGCCGCCATCGACGGCAAGGCAGGCTTCATGCTGGCCGACCTTCAGGAGGCCGAGTTCAGCCGGGCGATCATCGATTGCGCCGAGGCTGCAACCATCGCGGCAGATGGGTCGAAGTTCGGCACCGTGGCTCCGGTGTGCATCGCCCAGCCAAAAGCGTTCCGTCGTCTGGTCACAGATGCAGCCCCGCCTGACGATCTGGCTGGGCTGCTCCGGGACGCCGAGGTCGATGTCATCCTGGCCTGAGACAGGACGCAAGCACGCGGGCCAGATCGGCGCTGGCAATGGGTTTTGCGACGACGCCCGCAAAGCCCTGAGCCAGATAGTCCTGCACCTGATGCGTCATGGCATTTGCCGTGACGGCAAAGGCAACCGGTGCGGCGCGCCCCCTAGTCAGGGCGAGGTCCTTCATGGCTGCAAGCGTGGCAAAGCCGTCCATACCCGGCATGGCGATGTCCAGCAGGACGGCGTCGTACGCAGCTTCGCCCCACCGCGCCAGAGCCGAAGCACCGTCGGCGCAGATGTCCGCCCGGATTCCCATACCCCTCAGCATTCCGTCCAGGATGATGCGGTTGGTGGCCGTATCTTCAGCTGCCAGAACCCGCAGCCCGGCCAGGATGGGCAGCTCTTCCAGGCGCGTCGCGTCGTCCGGCTGGTCCTGGCGCGGCAGATGCAGATCGACCCGCGCCAGTAGACCCTTGCCGGGGACATTGCGCAACGTGATGCTGCCATCCATCAGTCCGGCCAGGCGACGGACAATGGTCAGACCCAGTCCGGTACCACCATGGCGCCGGGCAATACCGCCCTGCCCCTGCCGGAATTCTTCGAAGACAGCCTGAAGCTCGGCCTCGGCCAGTCCCGGCCCGGTGTCCAGAACCTCAATGGCCAGGCGTTCCTCCGAAGCGATGTCCAGCCGCAAGACAACTTCGCCATGATCGGTGAACTTGACGGCATTGCCCACCAGGTTGTGCAGGATTTGCGACAACCGTTGCGGGTCACCCAGCCGCCACCCCTGATGCGGATCGTCCGGGCACTCCAACCGCAGGCCGATGCCCTTTTCGCTGGCCGCGATGCGGTGAACGGCGAGGACCTTTTCGGTCACGGTGCACAGGTGGAAGGGCCTCGGTTCCAGCGTCAGGCGACCGGCCTCGATCTTTGCAAGGTCAAGAATATCGTTGATGACGGTCAGTAGATATTCACCCGACTCGCGGATGATCTTCAGCATGGTCTGCTGGGCAGGGTCGAGGGTCTGTCTTTCCATCACCTGGGCCATGCCGAGCACTCCGTTCAGCGGCGTGCGCATCTCGTGGCTCATGGCGGCCAGGAAGTCGGATTTTGCCCGGTTGGCTGCCTCGGCCGCAGTCATCGCGGCGCGCAGAAGGTTTTCGTGTTCGACGGCATCCGTCATGTCGGTCAGCGAGAAGACCACGGCCAGATCAGTGCCCGGGTCGGACAGCCGGGCCGCGTTGACCGAAAGCACGCGGCGCGCCCCATCCGGCCGCTGGATGGCGTAGCGCATGTCATGCAGCCCGCTCAAGCCGTCAAGTGCACGGCGCACCGGAAGCTCGTCCACCGGAAGCGGGCAGTCCGCAAGATCGGCCACCCGTGCCGCCGCAAAGATCTGGCCCAGATCCTCGCCCTCCGAAACGGGACGGCCAAGTACGCCCTCGGCTGCCGCATTGGCAAAGACCACCCGGCCTGCGCCATCGACCGCAACAATGCCCGAGACCGAGGTTTCCATGATCCGCGCCAGCGTGTCGCGTTCACGGGCCAGGGCCTGTTCCAGCGACTTGGCTGACGAGATGTCAAGGTTCACGCCCGAGGTGCGGACCGGTTTGCCGGTGGCATCCCATTCGAACGCCTGCGTGCGCGACAGGACCCAGACCCAATGGCCCTGGCGATGACGGAGCCGGATCTCATGTTCGATCTGCCATTCGCCGGAGGCAAAAGCCCGGGCCTCATGCTGAAAAAGCCCTGGCGCGTCCTCGGGATGCAGAAGGTCCAGCCAGCGCTCCAGCGGCATCGGGTTCAGGTCTGCAGCGCGATAGCCCAGGATCTCGGCCCAGCGGTCGTTGACCAGGGTCACGCCGCTGCGCAGATCGTGTTCCCAGGTGCCAACCTTCGCCCCATCGATAAGCCGCGACAGGCGTTGTTCGGCCTCGATCCGGGCCGAAACGTCAAGGGTGATCCCAGACATCCGCTTGGGCGCGCCGTCGATCCGCCGCGCCAGGACCCGTCCGCGCACCAGGACCCAGACCCAATGCCCATCGACATGGCGCAGACGGCAGAGAAAGTCGAAATCCTCAGTCTGGCCCTGGAACAGGGCGTGCTGCAGATCAAGTACCGGCTGCACATCCTGATGATGCACCAGCGCGAACAGGTCAGGCGGACGGACATCGGTCTGCTGGTAGCCAAGCATGGTCCGCCAGCGATCATTGATCGTCGACAGCCCCGTGTCACTCTCCCATTCCCACAAGGCGATCTCGCCGCCGTCCACGACCTGCTGCAGGCGACGGTCGGCCAACCGGCGGGCGGTCACGTCTTCGTACAGGCCGACAGTCTCGCGGTCAGGTGTGGCGCGTTCACGGACCCAGATCAGCCGCCCATCGGCCAAGGCATCCTCACCATCCCAGATCTCGGTCAGGGGCCGGTGCAGCCGACGCTGCAACCCCAGATTGTCGCGTTCGCTTTCAGTGCCGAAGATCCCCCGGTCAATGGCCGCACGCAGGAGATCATCGTACAGCGCCCCCGGCACGATCTTGTCGGCAATTCCGGCAAAGATCCGGGTATAGGGTTGATTCCATAGAACCAGCTCGTCATTGGCATCGAAAATCGCAAAGCCATCGTCCAGCGCCTCGATAGCCGCGACCAACCGGGCCCGCATGGTTTCCAGGTCCTGCCGTTCGGCAACAAGGGCCGCTTCCTTGGCGCGAATGTCGGTCACGTCCTCGATCAGGGCCCAGACCAGACGCCGCCCGTTGGGGTCGATGCTCATGAAGCCCCGCAGGACTGCCGAAAACCGCGACCCATCGGCCCGGCGCAACACGGCCTCGACCGGACCATATCTTTGCCGTGCCTTCAGCGCCTGAATGGCCAGTTCGATCACCCAGGCAGCATCGTCGGGCAGGATGTCGCGGACATGCTGACCGGGGCGCGACTGAGGATCGATTCCGAAGACCTGCTTGAAGGCATGGTTTCCATCCAAAAGTTCGCCCGTGTCGAAATCGTTCAGCAGGATCGGATGCGGGCACATTTCGAAAAAGGCGGTGAACTGGCCCTCGCGGTAGCTGGCCATTTCGCTGGTGGCCGAGGTGGTGGCCAGATCCCGAATGACGGCCAGCACGCCAACCGGTTCGCCCGAGACCTTTGCCGGAAGCGGCGCGACCGAAACTTCATACCAGTGCGGGGCAACAAGCGAGGACAGCGCCATGCGCCGGGTTCGCGTGGTCTGAGGGCCGCGCGGATCGTTCAGCATGCTGGTCAGGGCCTCAGCCAGGGGTCCCGGCAGAACCTCGGTCAGCGGACGCCCGAGGCCAGCGTGCACCAGACTGGACAGCCAGGGCAGCTTGTCGCTGTGACAGGCTTTCAGTGTGCCGTTCGGACAGATTTCAACGACGAGGTCCGGCAAGGCGCTGAGCGTGGTCTGCAGGTGGCTGCGGACCGCAGCTTCGGCCGCAGAGGCTTCGTCGCGGGCCAGAACAGCCAGGATCGCACGCCCGACACTGGACAAAAGGTCAACTTCGTCATCGCTCCAGGCGCGGTCGCGGATCTGGCTATCATAACCAATCACGCCCAGAAGCCGATCGCCCTGCTTCAATGGAAGCATGAGCGTCGACCAGACACCTACCTCTTCCATGAAACGTCTCTCGGCCATGTCCCGAGGCAGGTCCTCGCGGTTGGCGATCCGAACCACCCTGCCCTGCGCAAAGGCGGCATGCCAGCTGGCCCGGATCGTCGGGGTCAGGGACTGCATGTCGGGCTTGAGAGAGGTAACCCCAGGCGCAACCCATTCGTGGCTGTTGTAGTGCGTGCCGTCAGGCCGGTTCCGGAAGAGGAAAGTGCGGTCCAGACCAAAGGCCTGGCCCAGTCGCCCCAGCACATCCTGCAAGGCCACGTCGATGCCGTCAGGCCCGGGGTCGAGCAGACGGTTCATCAGGTCGATCACCAGAAGCTCGACGCGGACCGGGCGAGCTTCTGCCGTATCAAGCGTGCCGGTGTGTCCCATCGGGTCTCCGCCTTCCGGTCAGACCGACCGGGCTGCCCCGAGTATTGGAGAGAAGTCGCCCGCTCGCAACCCCCGGTTGGGCCACGGTCGGACCTGATTGGGTCGCATGATCAGCCCCAAAGACCCAGCGTCTGCGGCGCAAGGCCGGGAAAGACCTGCGCTGGATCGGACAGGCGCATGTGGCCCTGCAGAAGTTCCGCCAGGACAGCACGGTAGTCGGTAACGACGGCCAGGTCGGCGCCCTCTTCCAGAGCCTCGTTCGCAAGGCCTGGCCACTGACCCAGCATGCGTCCCCCCTTGGCCTGCGGTCCCAGGACGAACATCACATTGCCACGACCATGATCGGTACCGCCCGCGGTATTCGATCGCAGACGTCGGCCGAACTCGCTCATCACCACAAGGCTGACGTCCTGCTGGAGCGGCCCCAGGTCGCGCCAGAACGCCATCAGCGCCTGGGTCAGCCCATAGGTCAGGTCGGCAAACTGTCCCGCTTGCGAGACATGGGTGTCCCAACCCGGAACATCGACCGTGGCCACCCGCAGGCCAAGGCCCTGCTTGATGGCCTGGGCCACGGTCATCAGGGGCGCGCTGACCGGATTGCCGTCCGGATAGGGCACCGAGGGGATATAGTCGCGTACCGCCTCGTCCGTCTGCGACCAGAGCCGACCGCCGATCAGATCGGAAAGCCCCACCAGATCTGCCAGCGGCTGAGCCAGGGGTCCGTGGGCGCCAAACCCGGTCAGAAGCCTTGCCCGCAGGGCCGGAGCCAGCCAGTGCCCCTGCGCGACCATCAGATCGCCAAGACTTTGCGCGACGGCAGCCTCGGCCCCGAAGAGGCTGGCCGGGCGCATGGCCCCGACGGCCAGCGCCGGCATCGCCCCATCAGGGGCCGCAGCCTGCAGCCAACGCCCGATCCAGCCAGACGGATCGCCTGGTGGCAGGGATGACCCGAAGAGCCCCCGCTCGATCCGCGCCTCGGCGTCGAAATGGCTGCGCGTGGCCTCGGGCAGGCCGGCGGCATGGATCAGCGACAAATCGCCCGCCTCGTACAGATCGGCAAAAGCAGAGGCTGACGGGTGGAAGCGGAACTCGGTGTCGGCGACGTCCTGCCGGATCAGCCGCCCGGCCCCGTCTCCCGCGCGCAACACGCGCAGCTCATCCGGGCGGGCAGCAATATAGTCAGGATCGCTGGATGGTGCGACCAGCGCCAGACCATCTGCCCCGCCGCGCAGGAAGACCACCACCAGGATCGGGTCTTTCGCCATGAATCACCTTTTAACGCAACAGGAACTCGGGGGTGAGGACGGCAAAGGCAACAGCCATCTGGGCAGCGGCCTGGCGGTCTTCGGGCGTGAATTCGGCGGCTGGCGGGTCATCGCCTGACCCGAAATAGGCATGGATCAGGTCATCGGTCGCCATTGGGGCCGATGCGGGCGCAAGGGCGGCGGCGTGCCGGGACAGGAACTGCCGGACCGTTTCGCCTGGGTCGGCCAGCGCCGTCAGGTCCGCCCGCGCCGTGCCGAACCAGTCGTCCAGAGCCGAAAGCGCGATGTCCACCAGACGGTTCAACGACGAGGCCCCGGTCCAGGCGGAGGCACGGTCCGGATGTCCCGTGGGCGGGCCGAATTCGTGCTGCCGCCACCCCGCGCGTGACAGTTGCCACTGATAGGCGTTCTCCGGATTCTGAACCTCGGCGCCGGTCGCGCGATACAGCCCGGCCAGAACCTCGAACGGGCGGCGCAGCTTGCTGGCGGGAGCAGAGAACTCGGGAGACAGGACCAGACTGCGCACCACTTGCGCAATCTGGTCGGGGGCATCGACGGCGGACAGAAACACCTGGGCCAGCCGGTTGACCAGGTTCGGATCCGGTTCGTCCGCCAAAAGCCGCCGGGCGATCTTTTCGCAGACAAAGCGCGCTGTGCCGGGGTGACGCGCCAGGATGTCCAGCACCTCGTCCCCGTCGGCCATCGGTGCGCGGTTCGGCGGGAACTCGCGGCCAAGGATACGCTTTTGATAGGGGTCATGCCAGCGCGCGACATAGTGGAACTGCCCGGTCATCGGCGCGGTTTCGCCTTCGGAAATCCAGCGCCCGTCACCGACCGACCAGCCGGTGAAGGCACGGGCAACCTCGTAGACGTCAAGGTCGAGATACCCCTCGGCCAGGCCCTCGGTCGCTCCCGGCACATCGCGCCAGTCACTGTAGCGGTCGTTCAAATAGTTGCCCGCGCCAAGGGTATGCAATTCCAGCAGTTCGCGGGCATAATTCTCGTTCGCGGGGCTGGCGATGCTGTCGGCGTTGTTCAGGTAGTACAGCATGGCAGGAGAACGGGCGACCTCGCCCAGAAGCAGGCGGAAGTTGCCCAGGGCACCGGCGCGCAACACGGCGTCATAGGCCGGAAAGAAGGCTGCCGTCGTTTCGTCCTTGGCCGAGTTCACGTTGAAATGGTCATGCCAGAACTGGGTCATGACTTCGCGCAGCTGTGCCTCGGCATGAACGGCGCGCAGGATGGCGGCGGCGATCACTTCCTGCGCCGGGCGGGTCCGTTCGCTGTAGTCCATGCCCTTGCCCGGCCCCCATTCAAGCAGGCGAACGAGGTCGGACGGATCAGCGACCAGGCTGGTCAGCGGGCGGGCCTCATCCACCGCGGGCCAAAAATTGCCGTCCTCGTCCTCGCCTGCTTCATAGGCAATGCGCAGGCGGGCGGACTGCAGCCGGAGTTCCAGCCCCGGGTCCGTGGGCGGCAGGGAAAGTTGCCAATCCAACCACGCTTCACGGCCCATGTCTGCGATCCGCGCCAGACTGTCGGGCGAGGCGCCAAAGGTCAGACGGTTCAGCCAGAGACGGTCGGCAACCGGCGCGGCGGCAGCTGCGCCATGCGGCAGAGGAACCAGGGCCGTGGCCAGTGCAGCCATGAGACGGGTATGGAACATGCGCCGGGTAATCATGGGCTGCCCTCCATTTGCCGCAAGCGTAGCACGAGTTCAGTGCAGTGCACCGCTCTCGTTCAAAATGCGCGAAAGCTTGCCGTCAGCTTTCGGCCAGCCGGTCACGCAACACGCGGCGCAGAATCTTGCCAGAGGCCGATTTCGGAATCGCGTCGATGAAATCCACCCGATGCGGCAGCTTATAGCTGGCAAGGCGCGGTTTCAGGGCAGCCACTACATCATCGGCAGTAAGTGCGCTACCGGGCTGGCGGACGACAAAAGCCAGTGGGCGCTCGCCCGCCTCATCATCCGGCATGCCGATCACTGCGCAATCTGCGACGCCCGGCAGGGACAGGAGTTCCGCCTCGACCTCGGCAGGCGCGACCTGGAAGCCCTTGACCTTGATCAGTTCCTTCAAGCGGTCGCGGATCGTGAGATAGCCCTCGTCGTCAACAACGCCCAGGTCGCCGGTGCGCAGCCAGCCGTCGCGGATCATCGCCGCCGTCGCCTCGGGTCGGTTGAGATAGCCGAGCATGACTTGCGGACCCTGGACCCAGACCTCGCCCTCTTCGCCCGGGGCGCAGTCCTGCAGGGTCTCGGGGTTGACGATGCGCGTCACCGTGTTCGGCGCGCTGACGCCTACTGCACCGGGCTTGGGAGCGCGGTGCGGGGTGACATGCGTGAGGGGGCTGAGTTCCGTCATCCCGTAGCCCTGGATCACCGCGCAGCCGCCCAACCGGTCGCGCACGGCATTGGCGACTTCGGCTCCCAGTGGAGCGGCGGCCGACATGATGACCTTAAGCGAGGAGAGGTCGAACTGGTCAACCAGCGGGTGCTTGGCTAGCGCAATGGCCACGGGTGGGGCGATGTACAGCTTTTCCACGCGGTGCTGCTGGATATGGCCAAGCATCGCCTCCAGGTCAAAACGCGGCATCGTCACAAGACCTGCCCCGCCCGCCAGGAAGGTGTTCATCAGCACATTCATGCCGTAAATGTGGAAGAACGGCAGGAAGGCGACAGTCGTCTCGCCGGGTCGCACCTCCAGCAAGGGCAGCGCCTGGTCGACGTTCACCACCATGTTGCGATGGCTAAGCATGACACCTTTCGGCAACCCTGTCGTGCCCGAGGAATAGGGCAGCGCAAGGACATGCGTCTCGATATCGACCGGAACCTGCGCGGACAAAGGCGACCCCATCAGGTCTTCGATCTGGCGATGACCGTCGACAGGGCCGAGGGTGATGATCTCGCGCACGGCACTGCCCGTGGCTGCGGCGGTCACAACGGGAAGAAAGGCGGGGATAGTGACTGCCAGCGTCGCGCCGGAATCCTTGAGCTGATGGGCGGCTTCGGTCGCGGTGTAGGTCGGGTTGAGCGTGGTAACTGTCGCCCCGGCCAGCGCGGCGGCATGGAAGACGACAGCATAGTCGGGCATGTTAGGGGCCATCAGGGCGATGACCGTGCCCGGACCAACCCCTTCGGCCTGCAATCCTCCTGCCAGGCGGCCGATGCGGTCAGCCAGGGCGGCCCCGGTAAAGTTCGTCCCGGTCGGACCGTCGGTCAGCACGACCCGGTGCGCCGCAAGGTCAAGGCCCTCGAACAGGCGCTCGGTAATGCTGATCGACCGCAGCGCCACGTCCGGCAGCGGGCTTCTGTGTTCGGCCATGTCTGTCCTCCTCCCGAGGCAACCAGACAAGAGCCTAGCACCAAAACCCGACAGGCAAAGGGTTCTTGCCTCAGACCCCGGCCATCAGGGCCACAAGAGCCAGAATTCCGGGAATGGCCTGTACGAAGAGGGTCCCGCGTCCGGCAGTTGCCGCGCCGTAAAGTCCGGCCACTGTGACGCAGGCCAGAAAGAAATGCGCAATCGGGGTGCCCGGTCCTGGGACGCCCTGAAGAAGCGACCAGATCAGGCCCGCAACCAGAAAGGCGTTGTAAAGCCCCATGTTCGCCGCCAACACGCGTGTGTTTGCGGCATAAGCCTCTGATGTACGAAACACTTTCCGAACAGGACCAGTTTCCCAGAAGACCATCTCGGCCAGGACAATCGCGATGTGGGCGACCGCGATCAGAGCAATCAGGGTTTGGGCGATCATGGGCTGGGCATCCGCGTTTCAGCCATTCCGGCGTACCAGCTTGACCCAAAGGGGATGGCGCTGTCATCAAAATTGTAGGCCGGGTGGTGGACCATGGCTGTGTCGCCGTTGCCCAGAAAGATATAGGCGCCGGGGCGTTCGTTCAGCATGAAGCTGAAATCCTCGGCCCCCATCAGGGGCGGAGTGTCGGTGTCGACATGACCCGAGACCTGTGCCGCAACTTCTGCCGCGAACTGCGTGTTTTCATTGGCATTTACCGTGACCGGGTAGCCACGCTGATAGTGCAGTTCCGCCCGCGCCCCAAGGGCAAGCGCTGTCCCCTCAACAACCTGGACCAAGCGGGTTTCGACGAATTCCTGCACCTTCGGGTCAAGCGTTCGGACAGTGCCCTTCATCTTGACCACCTGCGGGATGACATTGTGGGCTGTCGAGTCGGTCTCGACCGTGCAGACCGAGATTACAATCTGCTTCATCGGGTCGACGTTTCGGCTGGCAATCGTTTGAATCGCCACGATAACATGCGCAGCAACGACCGTCGTGTCGATGCAGTCGTGCGGCTTGGCGGCATGGCCGCCCTTGCCGGTGACCGTGATTTCGAACTGGTCGGCAGCCGCCATGAGCGGGCCGGGCCGGATGGCGAAGTGGCCGACAGGGATACCGGGCATATTGTGCATCCCGTAAACCTCGTCTATTTTCCAACGGGTTATCAGGCCATCCTGAACCATCTCGCGGCCACCGCCACCGCCTTCCTCGGCGGGTTGGAAGATGCAGACGACCGTGCCGTCGAAATTGCGCGTCTCGGCGAGGTACTTGGCAGCCCCGAGAAGCATCGCGGTGTGTCCGTCATGGCCGCAGGCATGCATCTTACCCGGCGTCTTCGAGGCGTAGGGCACGCCCGTCTGTTCCTTGATCGGCAAGGCATCCATGTCGGCGCGAAGACCAATCACGCGTCCCTTGGTGTCGGATTTCCCCTTGATGACAGCGACAACGCCCGTGCGACCGATCCCTTCCACCACCTCGTCGCAGCCAAAGCCGCGGCATAGCTCGGCAACCTTTGCCGCCGTCCGGTGCACCTCGAACAAGAGCTCGGGGTGTTCGTGGAAGTCACGACGCCAAGCGGTGATTTCTGGCAAGAGTTCGGCAAAACGGTTCTTCGGCGGCATGGGGGTCTCCTTTGATGCAAGGCTGATCCGAAACGCCGCAAGGCGCAAGGGTCAGCCGAAACGGCGTCGCGCTTCCAGGGCAAGACCAGTACCGACCGAGCCCAGCATGTCGCCGGTAGCGATCGCCGCCTGCGGCACGACAGCGCGAACCGTCGCACGCAAGACGGGCAGTTGGCTTGAACCGCCGGTGAGAAAGGCTGTGCCAATCTTGTCGGGCCTGACCCCCGCAGCGGCAAGGACCCGCCCCAAAAGCGCGCGAATCCGGTCAACGGGCGCTTCGATGGCGGCTTCGAACCCGGCGCGGTCAAGCATAGGGTTCGGTCCGCGCGTGAGGTCCGACATCTGCAGGCGGACCAGGTCGTGGTCGGAGAGGGTCATCTTCGCAGCCTCGACCCGCAGGGCCAGCGCATGACCCTGCCGGTCAGCCACAAGTCGGATCATCCGGTCGATCTTTTCAGGGTCATCGGCCAGAAGGCGCAGCGCCTTGAGGTCGCTGGCCGTACGCGCCGTGTAAAGCGCGTTGATCCGGTGCCAGGTGGCAAGGTCAAGATAGTAGTGCCGGGGCATCGTTCCGCCGCCGCGCGTGGGGGCAAGATAGCCAAGGTGCGGCAGCGCTTCGGCCAAGGACAGCAGGCGGTCGAAATCGGTACCGCCGACGCGGATGCCGTCATTGGCCAGGATGTCGGCGCTGCGATCGGGCCGAGCCGCCCTGCCCGGCCCCACTCGCACAACCGAGACGTCCGAGGTGCCGCCGCCGATGTCCACGATCAGCACAAGCTCCTCGGCCGCTGCCGTCTGTTCATAGTGGAGCGCTGCGGCGATGGGTTCGTACTGAAAGCCTACCTCCGACCAACCGCAGTCAAGCGCGATTTCGGCCAGCGTGGCTTCGGCAGCGGCATCAGCGGCCGGGTCGTCGTCGACGAAATGCACCGGTCGGCCCAGGATCACGCGGTCGCCAGGGGCTGCGGCCTGTTGTGCGGCGCGAAGATGGCCGATGAAGCGGGCCAGAACCTGGCGAAACGACACTGCCCTGCCCCCGACGGCGGTCTTGTCGTGAATGAGGCCCGAGCCGAGGGTCGATTTAAGCCCGCGCAGAAGACGGCCCTCCTCGCCTTCAAGATAGGCGGCAATCGCGGCGCGGCCCATGATCGGCGGGCTGTCCGTCGGCCAGAAGACGGCTGAAGGAAGCGTGGCAGCCCCTCCTTCCAGCGGCAGAAGCCGGGCGCCGGACGCATCGGCAAGCCCGACGGTGGAATTCGACGTGCCGAAATCGATGCCGCAAGCGATGGTCATGGCGCGCTGTCCTGGGAAGGGGCGGCAGGGGTAACGGAGCGGGGCGACGATGTAAAGCTAAAGGCTGGGGCCGGGGGCGACCTTTGTGCCGTCGGTAAACCGGGCAAAGCGAAAGCGGGAAAGGTCGTGGCCAATCTGCCCGCCGGTCACCAGGTCGGCCACAACGCGACCCATGCCAGGGCCAATGCCGAATCCATGCCCACTCATCCCGGTGGCGAGGGTCAGGCCCGGGATCGGGGCATGGTCGATGATCGGGACGACATCGGGCATGGTGTCGATCATGCCGGCCCAGGCGGTTTTCAGTTTCGGGCGGCCCAGCCCGGGAAAGGCGCGGGCAAAGGCGTCCTGCACCGTGCCCAGGGTTTTGAGGTTCGGTGCGGGGTTCAGGATTCGGGTTACCTCGAAGGGGGTCGGTTGGTCTTCCTCCCAACGGCGCGGCGTGGTCCAGGCGTCGGGAAAGCCCTTTGGGGCGGCAGCGCGGAAGGTGGTGGCGCGGAGGCCCGTCCTGATCTGCGGCCAGAAGGCGCGGAAGGACCGAAAGGCATCGGGTCCCAGGAAGAAGTCATGCTGCGAACCGCCGGGAGCAATGGAATAGCCGCCATCTGCGCGACGGCGGAAGGCAAAGTCGTCGTCGGCGGCATTGCCGGAGAAGATTTCCGGCATCGGCTCTGTCGCGGCGACCGAGGCCAGGACCGAAAGCTGCGGAATGGCGATGCCATGCCGGGCAAGGAACAGGCGCGACCACGCCCCGGCGGCAAGGATCACGTGATCACAAGGCAGCCGACCCTGTTCGGTGACGACCCCCGCCACCTGGCCCGCCGCAAGATCAAGCGCGCGGACGGCGCAGGCCTCGATGATCGTCACGCCCAGGTCTTGCGCCATCGCGGCCAAGGCCGGAACGGCAGTCCAGGGTTCGGCGCGGGCATCAGAAGCGGTGAAGAGCGCGCCTTTCCAGGGGGCCACGGCGCCCTTGAGCAGGGCTGTGGTTTCAGCGGCGGTCAGCAAGCGGGTGTCCAGCTGATGCGCGCGGCCGTGGGGGAGCCAATCCGCGAAGCCCTGCATCTCGCGCTCGGTCTTGGCAAGGTAGAGGACGCCGGTCTGACGAAAGCCAAGCGCGTCGCCCAAGACAGCCGAAAGGGATTTCCAAAGGGAAAGGCTTTCGACCATGATCGGCAGTTCGGCCGGGTCGCGGCCCTGCTGGCGGACCCAGCCCCAGTTGCGGCTGGACTGTTCGCCCGCGATCCGGCCCTTTTCGAGAAGCGTGACCGACAGGCCCTTCTTGGC
Source organism: Tabrizicola sp. (assembly GCA_025458105.1). GTDB lineage: Bacteria > Pseudomonadota > Alphaproteobacteria > Rhodobacterales > Rhodobacteraceae > Tabrizicola. Next base: position 16,493 of record JALOTD010000019.1, read on the forward strand.
CAGGAAATAGCTGGTCATCACCCCGATCACGCCGCCGCCAATCACCACCACATCAGCCCGCGGCGGCAGGGATGCGGCAAAGCGGACCGGAGTGGCCTCGGTGATCGGAAGGGTCATGATGCGCCTTCCCGTGTTCGGCGCGCGACGGTCGATCCGGGCAAACTCCCCTCTCCCCCCGGGGGAGAGGGGTAGGGGGTGAGGGGGCGACAGACGGTCACAGAAGCGTCTCCAGCAGCCGTTCCATGAACCGCTGGCCCGCCTGCCATTCGGACAGTTCCAGATATTCGTCGGGCTGATGCGCCTGGGCGATGTCGCCGGGGCCGCAGACAACCGCCGAGTAGCCTGCTTCCTGGAACTGCCCGGCCTCGGTGCCATAGCTGACGACGCCAGTCCGGTTGTTGCCGGTCAGGCGGCGCGCCAGGGCCTCCGCCTCTCCGTCTCTTTCCGGGACAAGTGCTGGGACACCGAAGAACTTGTCGAGACTGATCGCGGCCTCGGGGCGAACGCGCTGCATTGCGGCCTCGATCTCGCGTGCCTTCGCGACGAAGCGGTCTTCCCAGTCCGGAATCGACTCGCCCGGGACCACGCGCATTTCCACGGCAAAGCGGCAGTCGGCGGCAGTGATGTTATGGGCGGTACCACCCTGGATCATTCCCGTGTGGAAGGTGGTGAAGGGCGGGTGGAACGGGGCCGCCTGGGGCGTTGGCGGTCTTGCCTGGATCTCGGCGTTCACCTGGTTCAGCCAGTCGATCAGCCGCGCGCCCTCCATGATGGCCGAGACGCCGTAGGGGAGAAGCGAGGAATGGACCTCATACCCCTTCACATGGACATGAAAGCCCGAGCCACCCTTGTGGCCGGTGATGACGCCCATGCGACTGGGTTCGCCGATAATCGCGGCGCTGCCCGTGGGGACGACCTCCTGCATCGTGCGGATCATCGGCGGCGCGCCGGTGCAGCCGATCTCTTCATCGTAGGAGAGCGCCAGTTGCAGCGGGCGCGTGACGCCGCGCAGTTGGGCCTGAACCAGGGCCCAGACGGCCAGCGCGACAAAGCCCTTCATGTCGCAAGTGCCCCGACCATATAGCCGCCCGTCCCGTTCGGTCACGGTCCAGGGGTCGGCGGTCCAGGCCTGGCCATCGACGGGCACGACGTCGGAATGGCCCGAGAGGACGACGGCGCCTGCCTCCCACGGCCCGGCATGAGCGATCAGCGCGGCTTTCTGGCGGTCTTCGTTCCAATGCCGGAAGCAGCGGATGCCGTGGCTTTCAAGGTAGTCCTGCGTCCAATCCACAAGCGCGAGATTGCTGTCGCGACTCACCGTGGGAAAACTGACCAGACGGTCAAGGATCTGACGCGACGTCAGTGCCTGCATTTTCATCCCCGCGCCTTCCCCAAGATGTTGTGGTCAGCCTGCGGGGGGACCCCGGAACTGTCAATATCTGGCAGAATGACGGACCAATCGGTCAAAACGCCGGGAAGATAGTCTGGAATCGCACAACGAAACAGGATTGATAGAGTTCTGAAAATGGGGAACAGTTGGCTTGGGGTCGGGCAACCGGCAGTTGCCGATGCTAAAAAGACCCAACAAAAACAAGACTTAAGAAACACCGCGGGGAGTACTGAATGGCCGAAGGGCCCGTGCCTGTCCTTGAAGTCAAGGGCCTGCGAACCGTATTCCGCACCCGCGGCGGCGAAATTCATGCCGTCAACGACGTCAGCTTCCACCTGAACCGTGGCGAGCTGTTGGGTGTCGTCGGCGAAAGCGGATCGGGCAAGTCGGTGACGATGATGTCGCTGATCAAGCTTCTGCCGATGCCACCTGCCGAATTGCGCGGCGGCGAGGTTCTGCTGAACGGACAGGACCTGTTGAAGACAACGCCCGAGGAATTGCGCGCCGTGCGCGGGGCGAAGGTCGGCTTTGTCTTCCAGGACCCGATGACCAGCCTGAACCCGGTGTTCACCGTCGGCAGCCAGATCATGGAGCCCCTGCGCGAGCATATGGGGATGACGAAGGATCAGGCCGCGGCGCGGGCGGTGGAGCTTCTGGAGCTGGTGGGGATCCCCGATGCAAGGAAGCGGCTAAAGTCCTATCCGCACCAGTTTTCTGGCGGCATGCGGCAGCGGGTGATGATCGCCATTGCGCTGGCCTGCAACCCGGACGTGCTGATTGCCGACGAGCCGACGACCGCACTGGATGTGACCATTCAGGCGCAGATTCTGGAGCTGGTGAAAGAGCTGCGCCAGAAGCTGGGGATGGCGATCATCTGGATCACGCATGACCTGGGGGTCATCGCGGGCATCGCTGACCGGGTGATGGTGATGTATGGCGGCCAGGTGGTCGAACAGGCCCCGGTGGGCGAGCTGTTTGCCAATCCGCAGCATCCCTACACGCGCGCGCTGTTGCAAACGATCCCCAAGATCAGCGGCGCTCGCGAGGCGCGACTGAAGGTGATCGAGGGCCAGCCGCCGATTCTGAATGCGCCCCTGACCGCCTGCCCGTTTCGCGCGCGCTGCGAGTATCGCCACGATGCCTGTGACCGGGAAAACCCGGCGCGGCGTGCCGTAGACGGCCGACAAATAGGGTATGGCCATGACGTCGCCTGCCACTGGCGCGCCCCGGCAAGCCAAGAGGTGGCCCATGCTTGACGCATCGCCCCCGCCTTTGGTGCAGGTCGACGGTCTGAAGATGTATTTCCCGATCTACACGGGCCTCCTGCGCCGACATACCGGCAATGTGAAGGCGGTGGACGGGGTGAGTTTCGCGATCAACGCGGGCGAGACGCTGGGGCTGGTCGGCGAATCCGGTTGCGGCAAGTCGACGGTCGGGCGCGCAATCCTTAGGCTTTATGAACCGACGGCGGGCCGCGTTGTGATAGACGGCAGCGACGTGGCGCACCTGCCGCCCGAAGCGCTGCGCCAGAAGCGCCCGACGATGCAGATGGTGTTCCAGGACCCGCAGGCCAGCCTGAACCCGCGCATGACCCTGGCCGGGATCATCAGCGAGCCTCTGGACGAGCACACCGACTGGACCGCCGAAAGGAAAATCGAGCGGGTGCATGAACTTATGGATCAGGTGGGTCTGAACCGCCGCTTCATCAACCGCTATCCGCATGAATTCAGCGGCGGACAGCGCCAGCGGATCGGGATTGCCCGGGCACTGGCACTGAACCCCAAGTTCATTGTCTGCGACGAACCCATCGCGGCGCTGGATGTCTCGATTCAGGCGCAGGTGGTGAACCTGCTCGAAGACCTGCAGGACCGGCTTGGGCTGACATATCTGTTCATCAGCCATGACCTGTCGATGGTGCGGCACCTGGCCAATCGGGTGGCGGTCATGTATCTGGGCCGCATCGCAGAACTGTCGCCCTCGGCCGACCTTTACGCCCGCCCGCTGCACCCCTACGCCGAGGCGCTGTTGTCGGCGGTCAACGAACCCGACCCGGTGATTGCCGCGCGGCGCAAGCGCATCATTCTGAAGGGGGACGTGCCCTCGCCCGCCAATCCGCCGCAGGGCTGCAACTTCTGCACCCGCTGCCCGAAGGTGATGGACATCTGCCGGACCGTGAAGCCTGATCTGGTCGAGGTCGAGCCGGGCCGCATGGTCGCCTGTCATCTCTACACAAATCCAGACGTCGCCGGACCAACCGGCGCATCCGAGGCAAAAGAGCGCAACCAACAAGGAGTGACGCAATGAAACTGAGAACCGCCCTACTGGGCGCTGCCGCAGCGCTGGCCTTCGCGCCCGCCGCCTTTGCCGAACGCGGCGCGGACGGCAATGTGAACGTCCTGTACTGGCAGGCGCCGTCGATTCTGAACCCCTACCTGTCCTCGGGCACCAAGGATGTAGAGACCGCCTCGCTGATCCTGGAGGGTCTGGCAGGCTTTAACGAGAAGGGCGAGGTCTTTGCCCGTCTGGCCCAGGATATCCCGACCGTCGCGAATGGCGGCATCACCGAAGACCTGACCCAGATCACCTGGAAGCTGAAGCCCGGCCTTCTGTGGTCGGACGGGACGCCCGTCACCAGCGCGGACGCCAAGTTCACTTGGGAATACTGCACCCATCCGGAAGGCGGCTGTGCGCAGGCCGCCCGGTATGAGGGCATCACCGCGATCGAGACTCCGGACGAGCTGACCATCGTCATCAAGTTCTCGGGCCCGAAGCCGAACCCCTATCAGGCCTTCGTGGGCGGCACCTCGCCGATTCTGCAGGCGGCACAGTTTGCCAACTGCCTGGGCGCTGCGGCCTCGACCTGCACCGACCAGAACTTCAAGCCGATCGGGACCGGCCCCTTCGTCGTCACCGAATTCAAGGTGAACGACACGGTGACGCTGGCGGCGAACCCGAACTACCGTGACCCGGCAAAGCCGGCCTTCGCGACGATGACCGTCAAGGGCGGTGGCGATGCGGCAGCGGCGGCCCGCGCGGTTCTGGAAACCGGCGAGTTCGACTATGCCTGGAACACCCAGATCAACCCGGAGCAGCAGACCCAGATGTCTGCGGGCGGCAAGGGCGTTCTGTTGAACGGCTTCGGCACGCTGGTCGAGCGGATCGAGATGAACATGACCAACCCCGACCCGGCGCTGCCGGAAGGCGAGCGGTCGACGCCCAAGCATCCGCATCCGTTCCTGACCGACATCAACGTGCGCAAAGCCCTGTCGATGGCGATCGACCGGCAGATCCTGGTCGACATCGGCTATGGCGCGGCGGGTCGTCCGACCTGCAACCTCGTCCCCGCGCCGGAAATGTTCGCCTCGCCCAACACCGACTGCCTCAAGCAGGACATGGAGGGCGCGAAGGCCCTTCTGGAACAGTCCGGCTGGGTCGACAGCGACGGTGACGGCATCCGGGAAAAGGACGGCATGAAGCTGAAGATCCTGTACCAGACCTCGACCAACCCGGTCCGGCAGGACTTTCAGGCGGTCATCAAGGACTGGTGGACCGAACTGGGCGTGGAAGTCGAGCTGAAGAACATCGACGCGTCAGTCTTCTTCGGTGGCGACGCGGGCTCGCCCGACACGTTCCAGAAGTTCTACTCGGACGTCGAGATGTATGCGAACAACTTCGACGGCACCGATCCGGAACCCTATCTCGGCCAATATCTGTGCGACAAGATCCCTGGGCCGGATAACCAGTGGCAGGGCGAGAACATCAACCGCTTCTGCGACCCGGCCTATGATGCGCTGTGGCTCGAACTGTCCAAGACCTCGGACATGGCCAAGCGCGCCGAAATCGCGATCCGACTGAACGAGATGCTGACGAAGGACAGCTATGTCGTGGTGCCGCTGGTCGACCGTGGCCGTCTGTCGGCGGCCTCGAACACGCTGGGCGGTGTGGTCCTGAACACCTGGGACACCGAACTGTGGAACGCACAGGACTGGTTCCGCGTGAAGTGACCTGAACGTAGGGTGGGCAGCATGCCCGTTCTACCGGCGGGGGCCGCAGGGTCCCCGTCCTTCCCCTTCCGATAGACTGCTGATCAGAGGCGCCCGCCCATGCTCACCTTCACGCTGAGACGGCTGTTATTGGCCATCCCGACGCTTCTGTTGATCAGTCTTGTCATCTTTCTACTGGTCGATCTGGCGCCGGGTTCGCCGGCTTCGGAAATTCCGCTGACGGTTCCGCCTGAAGTGCGCGAGAAGATCCTGGAGGCACTGGGCGTGAACGAGCCGGTGCATATCCGTTACCTTCTGTGGCTGAAACAGTTCTTCTGGGTGGAGCCGCTGAACGGATTCGACGCGGTCTTTGGCACGAATTACGCGGAAGGCATGCAGCGGATCATCAGCTACCAAAGCCGCAGCCCCGTGTTCCCGATCATCGGCGAGCGGCTGCCGCAGACCCTGACCGTGATCGGAACGGCCTATCTGGTGGGCGTCCTGATTGCACTGCCGATCGGCATCTATTCGGCCTACCGGCAATACTCGCTGTTCGACCAGGCGGGCACCCTGTTTGCCATGATCGGCTTTTCGGTCCCGACCTTCTTCACCGGGACGCTCTTCATCATCATCTTCGCGGTGTGGCTGGGCTGGTTCCCGACGAAATACAACACCACGCTGGAAGTGGTGGACTGGGAGACCTTCCTGGCCCAGCTGCGCCAGATGGCGATGCCGGTCATGGTGCTGGGTCTGGCAAATGCGGCTGCGATCAGCCGCTACATGCGGTCCTCCATGCTGGAGAACATGGGACAGGATTATGTGCGCACGGCGCGGGCCAAGGGGATGCCTGAACGGACGGTGGTCTTGAAGCATGTGTTGCGCAACTCTCTGATCCCGGTCGTTACGGTCATCGCGCTGGGAATCCCCACGATCTTTGGCGGCGCCATCATCACCGAGAACCTGTTCGGGGTGAACGGGATCGGCGCAGCCTTGATCCAGGCAATCCGCGGCAACGATCTGCCGATGGTGCAGACGCTGGCCTTCATCTTCGCCATCCTGATTGTCGTCTTCAATCTGATCGCCGATCTGATCTATGGCATGCTTGACCCGAGGATCCGCTATGACTGATACGAACACGGACCTCAGGCCACCCGAGACACTGCGGAGCGCCGTCTGGGCCCAGTTTCGCAAGCACAAGGGCGCGATGTTCGGGCTGGTCGTGCTGGGGCTCTTGGTCGTCTTCTCGGTGCTGGGACCACTGGTCTGGCAGCCGGAAAAGCTTTCGGTGGCCGAAGCGCTGCGGTCGAAGAACCTTCCGCCAAGCTTTGCGCATCCGATGGGGACCGATCATCTGGGACGCGACCAGATGCAGCGCATGATGCTGGCGGGCCGGGTCAGTCTGGCCGTGGGCTTCGTCGCGATGGTCATCGCGGTCGTGCTGGGCACGCTGATCGGGGTGTTGGCGGGCTATTTCCGGCGGCTTGATGGCGCCCTGATGCGACTGACCGACATGTTCCTGGCGCTGCCGCTGATCCCGCTTCTGCTGGTCATGGTCATGCTCTTCCGCGACCGGGTGGCCGGCTATATCGGGCCGGAGATGGGGGCGTTCCTGCTGATCGTGTCGGCGATCGGCATCACCAGCTGGATGCAGGCCGCGCGGATCGTGCGGGGCGAAGTGCTGGCGTTGAAGGAACGCGAATATGTGCTGGCATCTCGCTCGATCGGGGCGACGCCAAAGCGGGTGATCCTGCGGCACATCCTGCCGAACGTGATCTCCCCGGTCATGGTGGCCGCGACCCTGTGCGTGGCCGAGGCAATTATCACCGAAAGCGTCCTGAGCTTCCTGGGCCTGGGCTTTCCGCCCGACTTCCCGACCTGGGGGCGGCTCTTGTTCGAGGGGCTTGACTACATGGAAAGCTATCCCGCACGGGTCATCTTCCCGGGTCTGGCGATTTCGCTGACGGTGTTGAGCGTGAACTACATCGGCGACGGCTTGCGCGACGCGCTCGACCCGCGCATTCGTGGGCGCTAGTCGGCGAAGCGGTACGTCAGTGCGGTGATGCGGCCCCGCCAGTAGGGTTTCACTCCCTCCGGCAAAAGCCAGGCGACCTCGCCGGTCATCGGCACCACCATGCCGTCCTGGCGGCGATAGTCGGACCAGCGCCCCTCCCACGGGGTAGGCTCCATCTTGCCGCCGACCATGCGGTCGCGCGCCTTGGCCCGGACGCTGGCAATCAGATCGTCTGGCCCGAACCGGAAGGTCAGCGTGACTGTGACCGCGCCATCGGTCAGGGTGGCCAAGGCAGAGTGGTCGTCGATGGCCGTCCAGGTCACCCCTTGCCCCGGCAGAAGCGCGGTTGGGTACCAGGCGGATTCGGCGAGCCAGCGCAGTGCCTCGCCTTCGGCAATCGCACCGGGGCCGCGCAGTTCGGTCAACGTGAAAAGGCCGAAGATCGCCGGGGCAAGCACCCCCTGCCCCGCGACATAGGCGTCATGCACCCGGACCGGCAGGCCCGGCGCCATGCGCACGCTGCCGTCCCAGACAAAGCCCGGGCGGGCGGTCTGCACCTCTTGCCGCGAGGTGAAGGGTTTCCAGTTATCGCTGTCCTCACCCATGTTGAAAGTGCCTGAATGCGCAATGTTGGCCCCGGCCACGGGGCGCAATCCGGGGCTTAGCGCGGCACGGAAGAAACGTTGGACCGGGGGTGGCAGGTCTGCCATGGCGGCGGGGTCGAAGGGGGTGGCGGGCTGAGCCACCTTCGCGGCGGCCAAGTCGGCCAAAAGCCCCGCCGTGCGCCCCTGCCAGCGCCAAGCGCCATAGGCAAGAAGTCCGCCCCAAAGCAGGGCAAGACCAGCCAGACCTATGAAAGCGCCCTTGATCCAGATCATCGGCAGCCCCCTTTGTCGGGGGGAACCTTGCCCAACCCTTCAGGTCCGCGCCTTGATCTGGGGCAAGCGGTCAGTCGAGGTGGTTGCGAATGCGCCGGACCATCAGCCAGACCCCCAGCACCACGACCGGAACCAGGCCCGCCAGCAGCACCCCGTGGCTGATGTGGAACCGATGGGCGAGCGGTTCCAAGAGGTAGGCCAGAAGGTTCACCGCATAATAGCTGATCGCCACGGTCGACAACCCCTCAACCGTCCGCTGCAGGCGCAGCTGCAGGTCGGCGCGACGGTCCATCGACTCCAAGAGCTTCTGGTTCTGGGCGGACCGCTCGACGTCGACCCGCGTGCGCAACAATTCCGCCGCGCGCTGTGCCCGTTCAGCCATTCCCTGCAACCGGCTTTCCGCCGATTTCACCGTGCGCATGGCCGGGTCATAGCGGCGCATCATGAATTCGCCAAAGGTCTGGCGGCCCTCGATCCGCTGTTCGCGCAGGACCTCGATCCGCTGGTTCACGATCGCCTCGTAGGCCGCCGTGGCGCCGAAGCGGAAGGAAAACTGGACGGCCAGGCTTTCCAGTTCCGCCGAAATGGTCAGCAGGTCATGCAGCGCGGCTTCGGGCGCGGGTTCGGCGTTGTCGAGGCCGGATACCAGCGCGGAAAGCCGGGGGTCCAGCGCATTCAGCCGGGCCGACAGGTCGCGCGACCGCATGAGGCCCAGCATCGACATGGCGCGGTAGGTCTCGATCTCGCACAGGCGCTGGACGATCCGACCCACCCGCCGCGATCCGGTGCCGGGGGCGACAAAGACCGCAAAGCGCATGTGGCCGGCCGGATCGATGCGGAAGTCGCCCGCGACCACGGCAGCGCCATCGACCACGCGGGCGACGGCCAGGCTTTCGGGGACGAACCAGTCATCCAGCTGGGCCAGCAGATCGGCCTCGCTATCCGGCATGTGCGCCACGCGGATTATGACCGAGGTCAAGCGCTTGCCGGGGGCAGCGGCGAGCCAGTCCTCGGGCAGGATCTCGGCATCGGCGGGGTCGAAGGGGCGCTTGGCCAGACCCTTGGAAAAGGCGGTGTAGGTGACGAATTCGGTATGGCTTTCCCATTTCAGCTCGGCACGGCCGATGGTGCCCTGGAAATGCGTGGCGCCGGGCTGGGGATGGGCGCTGCCATGGCGGTCAAGCAGATCGTGCAGGTGGGCAACGTCCTTGGACCGGTCGCGATTCTGCGCCTGCACCGGTTCCTTGATCGCGACATAGACAGCGGTCGAGGGCACCTCCAGCGCCGGGAAGGGCCGCGCGTGCAGTTCGTTCACGGTCGCATAGCGCAAGGGATGGTCGGGGATCGGGGCCATGGTGCTTTCTTTCGTTTCATCGAGAGGTAGGCCGCCCGATGGGCCGGTTCCAGAAAAATGGCGGAATACCAAGGCATGCGGGGCCAGTGTTGCGCAAATGCCGGACTGGGCAGGCCCGCGCTGCAGAAAATTGCACCGGTTCGCGTAGGGCGCTGGCGGGGGCTGCGTATCAGGGGGTGAACGCACCGAAAAGGAAAGCCCAGAATGAGCAAGTCCCTGCCCCTTCTGACCCTGATCGCGCTGGGTCTTGCGGTCCCTGCGCTGGCCCAGGACGGGCGCGGGGTCGACATGCTGTTCGGCCGGATCGATGCCGACGGGAATGGCGAGGTGTCGATGGAAGAGCTTGGTGCCGCCCGCGCCACTCAGTTCCAGCGGCTGGATGCGGATGCCGATGGCACTGTGACCCTGGCCGAGATGACCGAAGCGCGCGAGCGTCTGGCCCGGCTGGTCCGCGCGGCGGGTGACCCGGCAGAGCGCTTCGCGCGGCAGGACCAGGATGGCAACGGCGCGCTGACCGAAGCCGAATTCACTGCCCTGCCCCCCGCCATACTTTTGATCGACGTCGATGGGAACGGCGCGATCAGCCGGGACGAGTTCGACCGTGCCCGGGATGCGATTTCCCAGTAACCTCAAGCCAAGATGGAGATGACCATGACCAAGTTTGTCCTGCCGCTGATTGCTGCGGCAATTCTGTCTGCCCCCGGCGTCGTGCTGGCGGAAACCTATGGTGGCGTCCTGACCGGCCCAAAGGGGGGAACGGTTGCCTATGAAGGCGAATGCATGGCCGGGGAAACCGGCGTGACCTGCACCCGCAAGTCCCTGCTGACCGGCCCCGAAGGCAAGACCGCCACCCGCGACATGGAGCGCATCCGCAGCAAGGACGGCGTGAAAACCACCTTCTTCACTACCGGCGAAGGCGGCCGCTCGGTCACTACGACCCGCGAGCGCATCCGCTAGGTGGAAGGGGCCTCGCGGCTTTCGCTTGGCCGCGCGCCCCGGCCCTGTCTAGGATGACCCCGAATGCGCCCGGAGCAGGACCTTGCCGCCAGACCAGCCGGAGGACGACGACAGCCTGCTTCGGCGGATCGCCAGGGGGGAAGAGCCCGCCCTGGCCCAATTGATTTCGCGGCATGGTCGGGGCGTGGCTGCAGTGGCGACGCGCTATCTTGGGTCCGCCTCCGAGGCCGAGGATGTGGTGCAGGAGGCTTTCTTCCGGGTCTGGCAGCATGCGGCACGCTTCGATCCGGCCCGCGCCAAGGCATCCAGTTGGATCTATGCCATTGCTGTGCGGCTGTGCATCGACCGCTTGCGCAAGCTGAAACTGCGGCGCTGGATTGGGCTGGGCGGGGGGCTGGACGTCGATTTCGACAGCCCGGACCCTGGGCCTGGCAGCGAAACCACGGTGGGGGACCGGCAGGCGCTAGCCCAGACCCGCTCCGCGATTGCTGCCCTGCCCGACCGGCAGCGGCTGGCCATTCTTCTGTCGGCGGTCGCGGGGCTGGACAATGCCAGGATTGCCGAGACACTGGACATCACGCCGGGCGCAGTGGAGCAGCTGTTGGTCCGCGCCCGGCGCAGCTTGCGCGGCCTTGGGCTGCGATGAGGGGGGAAGACGATGACGATGCCAGATCCTGAGGACGACAGCGCCCTTGCCGCCCGGATCAGGGCCGCCGCGCAAGTGGCCTTCGATGACATCGCCGTGACCGAGGCGGTCCTGGCCCGCGTTCATGCCAAGCGCCGCGCAGCCCCTGCCCCGCAGCGCCGCACTTGGCTTGTCTGGTTCGGACCGGCGGCCTTTGCCTCGATCCTTGCGGCAACCCCTTTTGTCGTGGCCTCCTACCCGGTTGCGGATGAGGACTTTCTGATGGCGCTGGCCCTGGGTGATGCCCGCGCGATTCTGGGTCAGGCCGCGATCGGAGGGGGGCTCGAATGACCTGGGGCCGAGTGCTTCTGTGGGTGGTTCTGGGGGCTTCGCTTTTGGCCAATGCCGTGATGCTGGGTCTGGTGCTGCGCTTTGGCGGGATGGGCGGGCTGGCAGGGTTCGGCGAGGGCGCGATGGGTGAGCGGTCGGTCTGGGCCGAAGTCCCGCCCGAGACGCGAGCCGCGTTCCGCGAAGGCATTGCCGAGAACCGGCGCGAGCTCTTGCGGCTGGTGCGTGAGTTGCGCGCGGCGCGGGCGGAGATGCTGGCCGCGGCCGCTGCCCGGCCCTATGATCGGAATGCCGTGATTGCCGCGCAGGAGAAGGCCCGCGCGGCGACCGCGGAGTTGCAGCTTAAGACCCAGGCCCTGATGCTGCGGGCCCTCGACCGGGCCGCAGGTGTGGGGGCCGCCGACAACGGCAGCCCCTGAGGGTCAGTCGATCATCGGCAGAAGGCTGTCCAGCGACTTTTTGGCATCGCCATAGAACATCCGGGTGTTTTCCTTGTAGAACAAGGGGTTCTCGATGCCCGAATAGCCGGTCCCCTGCCCCCGCTTCGACACGAAGACCTGTTTCGCCTTCCAGCACTCCAGCACCGGCATCCCCGCGATGGGGCTATTCGGGTCTTCCTGTGCGGCCGGGTTCACGATGTCGTTCGATCCGATGACGATGGCGACGTCGGTTTCGGGGAAGTCCTCGTTGATCTCGTCCATCTCCAGCACGATGTCGTAAGGCACCTTCGCCTCGGCCAGAAGCACGTTCATGTGCCCCGGCAGACGGCCCGCCACAGGGTGGATCGCGAAGCGGACGTTCTTGCCCTTGGCGCGCAGCTTGCGGGTCAGTTCGCTGACCGACTGCTG
>JALOTD010000103.1 GCA_025458105.1 Tabrizicola sp.
TCGCGCAGGCGTCGCAGCTGCTCTCCCATCGCCGACCAGACCGACAGGTCGCCGGAATGCAGCCGCGCCACATCCTGCCCCGCCGCATGCGCCGCCGCAATCTCCGCCATGATCTCGTCCAGAGACAGGGGCGCGGTGTTCACGAGCCGAGCCCCCGGCGGACAATGCGCTAGCACTCCCTCGGGCACCAGCGACCCTGCATAAAGGCACACCGGTGACGCCGCGATAAGATCCCGCCCCCGCAAGGTGAGCAAGTCCGCCGCCCCCGGCCCCGCGCCGATGAAATGAACCGTCATGCCACTCTCTCCCAGAGCCAGACCCCTGCCCTTTCACATTTGCCCAAATATCCCCTGCGGAGCACACCCGAGCCGGTTGCGCGCCCTTCGCGCGCAGAGGCGAGACAAAAGGCTTGCGCGAAGCGCTCTATTTGAAAGCCGCCCTTCACCCCTGGCCCTCTGCTACGGTCCCCGCAGCCGCGCGCCCAACCCCGCCGCGACCAGTGCCACGGCTTCGGCGACCGAGCCTGCGCCGAACAGCGCGGCGACCCGGTCGGACCGGGTGGGCGTCTCGATCCCCTTCAGCTCTTCCGGCTGGAGCGTCAGAACAGGAAGGTCCAGTGCGGCGGCCAGTTCGGCCAACCCCTCGGCCTTTGTCGCCAGGGTCGCCAGATGCGTCACGCCCTGCGGCCCCCCCGCCTGCGCCAAGGCGTCCTGCAACGCGGCCAAAGTTGCGCCAGTCCTGAAGCCGAAACCTGCGACGATCATCGGGCGACACTCCATTGCAGGATCGGCAGGGCGGCATTCCAGCCGCGCTTGCGGCCGATGGCGGCAGGTTCGGCGAGGTCGATCTTGAGGAGGTGACCGCCGTGACGCGCGGACCAGTCGAGGATCAGGGCCTCTGTTTCCAGCGTGACGGCGTTCATCACGAGGCGCGTGCCGGGGGGGATGAGATCCCAGAGGGCGGTCAGCAGGTCCTGCGATGCACCGCCGCCGATGAAGATGGCGTCGGGCATGGGCAGGCCGGACAGTCCCTCGGGCGCGCGAGCCTCGGTCAGGCGGTGGCGGTGCGACAGGCCGAAAGCCTCGACGTTGCCCCGGGCACGCGTCGCGCGGGTGGGGTCGGCTTCCAGCGCCTCGACGCGGGCGCCACCGGCGAGGAGCCATTCGATGCCGATCGAGCCGGAGCCTGCGCCGATGTCCCAGAGCGTTTCGCCGGGACGCGGGGCGAGGGCGGAGAGGGTCAGGGCGCGGACCGGGCGCTTGGTGATCTGGCCGTCGTGCTGGAAGAGGTCGTCCGGGAGGCCCGAGGCACGGGAGAGGCCGGGGTCGATGGCCTCGATCGCGGCCGAGACGGGGGCGGCAATGGGGCCGGTGGGCCGGCCGCGGGTGATGCGTTCCTGCGGCCCCCCCAGCCGTTCGAGGACGGCAAGGCGGGCGTTGGGGTGGCCGTTGGCGGCAAGCCAGGCGGCAAGTTCGGCTACGGCGGCTCCGTCGCGAAGGGTGCAGATCGCGCGGATCCCCTTGCCAAGCAACGGGCGCAGACGGGTGAACGGGGCGGCGTGAAGGCCAAGACAGAACGTCTCCTCCAGCCGCCAGCCGAGGCGGTTGGCGGCCAGCTGGAAGGTGGAGGGCGTGGGGTGCGATACCCATTCGCCGGGGGAAAGATGCGCCATCAGGCTGCCGCCCGCGCCGAACCAGAACGGGTCGCCAGAGGCGAGGACCACGGTGGGTTCGCCCCGGTGGGCAAGGACCGGGGCCGCGTCGAAGGGGATGGGCCAGGCGCGGCCCCTGTGCCCGGCGTCAACCAGCGCGAGGTGGCGCGGACCGCCAAAGATGGCATGGGCTGCGGCCAGCGCTTCGCGGCTTGCGTGGGACAACGAAGCCGGTCCATCCTCGCCCAGACCGATGATCGTCAGCCAGGGATCAGCCATGCCCCGCGTCCTTCTTCTGGGCGGAACCACCGAGGCCGCGCAGATGGCCCGCGCCCTGGCCGAAGCGGGTGTGGATGCGATGTACTCCTATGCGGGACGGACGGAGGCCCCCGTGGCACAGCCGCTCCCGGTCCGCGTGGGCGGGTTCGGGGGCGTGAAAGGGCTGGCGACCTATCTGCGCGCCGAGGGCATCACGCATGTCGTCGACGCGACCCACCCTTTCGCAGCTCGGATGAGCCGGAACGCAGTGGAGGCTTGCGCTGAAACGGGAACACCGCTGATCGCGCTGGAGCGGGAGGCGTGGCAGGCCGCCGAGGAAGATCGCTGGGAGCACGTCCCGGACCTTGCCGGTGCCGTCGCCGCTTTGGAAGGGATCCCGCGCCGGGTGTTCCTGGCCATCGGGCGACAAAACCTCGACGCCTTTGCCAGCGACTCGCAGCACCATTACCTCTTGCGGCTGGTCGATCCGCCAACCGCGCCGCTCCCCCTGCCCCATGCCGAAGCGGTAATCGCCCGGGGTCCCTTTACGGTGGACGGTGACCGGACGCTCCTGCAAGACCACCGCATCGAGGTGATCGTCGCCAAGAATGCGGGCGGTGCGGGGGCCGAGGCCAAGCTGATCGCCGCGCGGGAGTTGGGACTGCCGGTAATCCTGATCGACCGGCCCTTCGTGCCACAGCGCCGGGTGGCCCGAACTGTGGCCGAGGTCATGGCCTGGTTGAACAGCTGAGCCGGGACCCAGACTTTTCGAAAAGTCTGGCAAAATCCTTCGAAGGATTTTGGGCCCGCTCATGTCACGCTCCGGGGCGAATAGACCCAGCGCCCAACCCGGCGCGTGGCGGAATTGCCGACAATGACCACGGTGCGCATGTCGGCCATCTCGGGGGTGGCCTCGCCGAGGGGGACGGTGGTCAAACGCTGGTCGGGGGTGGAGACTGCGCGGGCGAAGGTGATCAGTCGGTCCGGACCGCATTCCTGCCGCAGCACCTCAAGCGCCTTAACGAAACCCTCCGGGCGGCTCGCGGAGCGGGGGTTATAGAAGGCCATCGCGAAATCGGCGCGGGCGGCGTGGCGGAGGCGGGTCTCGATCACCTCCCAGGGTTTCAGGTTGTCGCTGAGGTTGATGCAGCAGAAGTCGTGGCCAAGGGGCGCGCCAGCGGCGGCGGCGGCGGCGAGCATCGCGGTGATCCCGGGCAGGACGCGGATGTCGAGCGCCTGCCAGTCCGGGCGACCCTCCAGCGCCTCGAACACCGCCGAGGCCATCGCGAAGACGCCGGGGTCCCCGGAGGAGACGACAACGACCTTTTGCCCGGCAGCGGCCATTTCGAGGGCGGCGCGGGCGCGGTCAAGTTCGACGCGGTTGTCGGACGGGTGGAGCGTCAGGCCGTCACGCGGGGCGACGCGGGCGACGTAGGGGATGTAGCCGACCACGTCCGTCGCCTCGGACAGGGCCGCCGTCACCTCTGGCGTGACCAGCCGGTCATCCCCTGGTCCGAGGCCCGCGATGGTTAGCCAGCCGTTCATTCGGGCAACTCCGGACGGCGGCCGTGGCCGTGGACGAGGACGATGGCGAAGTAGGGGACGTCAGCCGGATCGACATCGGCCAGACGCGCCACCCTTTGACCGGGCATCGTGCCACGCTCGACCAGCCAGGCGGCGTGGAGCCGTCCCGCCCGTTCCAAAGCGCGGCGGATGCGGGGGATATTCCGGCCGGTTTTCATCACCACCAGCGCGTCGGCGTTTGCCATGTGGCGGACAAGGTCCTCTTCGGGCAGCGTGCCCATCAGGACGGTGAGCACGTCATCGCCCCAGGTGATCGGCGTGTCGGTGGCGTTCCAGCAGCCGGTCATGCCGGTGATGCCGGGGATCACCTCGACCGGAACCCGTCCTTGCAGACGGGAATGGAGGTGCATGAACGAGCCGTAGAAGAACGGGTCGCCTTCGCAGAGGACCACCACATCCTCGGTCGCGGCGAGAGTGGCAAGGCGGTTGGCCCAGTCGTCGTAGAAATGCGCCAGTGCGTCGATGTAGCCTGGGCTGTCGAAGGGAAGTTCGGTCGTGACCGGATATTCCATCGGGTATGCCGGGCTTGCCCTGCTCGGCCTTCTTTGCGGAAGTAGGCGACGTGTTTCGCATGCCCGATGGTGCGGGCGGCCTTGAGGCTCATCAGATCGGGGTCGCCGGGGCCAAGGCCCGCACATATGACGCGGCCCATGGTCATTCCTTCCTTGACGCAAGCGCGTTCACCGCGGCGACAGTGATCGCGCTGCCGCCGAGGCGGCCCTTGACGATGACGCTGGGGGCCGGAGGGGCCTCCATCAGCGCGTCCTTGGACTCGGCGGCGCCGACGAAGCCCACCGGGCAGCCAATGATCGCGGCGGGACGGGGGCAGGCGGGGTCTTCTAGCATGTTGAGGAGGTGGAAGAGCGCGGTAGGGGCGTTGCCGATGGCGACCACAGCCCCCGCAAGGTACGGGCGCCAGAGTTCGAGGGCGGCGGCAGAGCGGGTGTTTCCCATCTCCTTCGCCAGCGGCGGGACCTTGGGGTCGTGCAGGGTGCAGATCACGTCGTTGCCTTTCGGCAGGCGGGCGCGGGTGATGCCCTCGCTGACCATCCGCGCGTCGCAGAGGATCGGCGCTCCATCTTCCAGGGCGGCACGGGCGGCGATGGCCATGCCAGGGGTGAAGTGGATATGGGGCGCAAGGTCCACCATCCCGGCCGCGTGGATCATGCGGACGGCGACGATCTCTTCCTCGGGCGTGAAGCGGGCGAGGTCGGCCTCGGCCCGGATCATGGCGAAGCTTTGCAGGTAGATCGCCGCACCGTCGGTTTCATAGGTGTGGGGCATTCGGGGCCTTCAGGTGGTCGAGGATCGCCTCTGGCGTCAGGTTGCAGAGGCTGGGCGTGTCATGGGCGGTTCCGTTCCGGATCAGGTCATAGCCTTGGCCGGTGGCGGTGAGGGTGGTCTCGGCGGCGGTCGGATGGGCGCAGCCCTTGGCGCAGCCGGAGATGTGGAGGGTTTGGCTTGCCGCGAGGTGCGGGGCGAGCTGGCGGGCGAGATTTCGCGTGTCGCCGAGGGCCTGCGGGCAAGCGGGGGCTCCGGTGCAGGCGGTGATCCTCAGGATCGGGTCGGTCGGGTCGGTGATGAGGCCGGGGATGGCCGGGAGTTCGGTTGCGCCGACGATGAGGAGCATCCGCCAGGGGGTCGGGCGGATCTCGTGGTTCAGGTCAGCGAGGGCGTGGAGCGTCTCGGCGCGCATCTGGCCGAAGGCGAGGGCGAGGAGGGCTCCGTCGGGGTGGAGGCCGGGAATGGGGGTCGGGAGCGGCTCGGCGGGGGCGAGGGTGCAGCCGGGCGGGACGATACCTTTTGCGATGAGGGCGGCCATGCGGCCCCGGCCGTTGGAGATACCGCCGCTGGCCACGAACCATTCCGCCATGGCGATGGCGTCCCGCGCAAGGTCGGCAACAGGTTGGCCCAGAAGGTGGCCCTCGGGGCGGAGGATCAGGTAGCCCTCGTCAGACCGTTCGACGCGGATGTCGGCAGAGGCTTGGGTCAGGACGGGGAGTGGGCCAGTGTCGAGCGCGAAGCCGAACTTGCCGGGCAGCCGGGGCATCTGCGCGAAAGCAGCGGTGAGGGTCGCAGCCAAGGCGCCGGTCTCGGCGTCGCGGAAGGGCGTGACGATGAGGTTGCGAAGGGTCTCGGTCTCGATGTCTTTGTCGATCAGGCCCTGGGTGCGGAGATCGTCGATCAGCTTGGGGTGGCTTGTCTCGGTCACGCCGCGCAGTTGCAGGTTGGCACGGGCGGAGAGGTCAATGATGCCGTTGCCGTGGGTTTCGGCGGCCCGGGCGATGGCTTTGGCCTGCGCGGGGGTGAGGCGGCACAAGGGTGGGCGGATGCGCACGACGAGGCCGTCACCGGACTGCATCGGGCGGAGCGCGCCTGGGCACCAGCCCTTGATCTCCCAGGCGGTCATGCGGAGTGCCCTTGGGTTGGGGCGGTTTTGAAAATGAGCGCTTCGCGCAAGCCTTTTGTCTCGCCTCTGCGCGCGAAGGGCGCGCAACCGGCTCGGGCCGCGACAGGGTTCGCTCGAACCAGTGGCGCAAACCCTGTCGCATCTCCGGCGGGGATATCTGGGGACAGATGAACGGGCCTAGTCATGCTGCACCCTCCAGCCGGGCGGCGATGGAGTTGCGGCGGGTTTGCCAGAGGCCAGCGTCGCGGAGGCGGAGGAAGAGGTCTTCCATGGCTTGGAGGGCGGCCGGGTTTTCGCGGGCGAGGAAGTCGCGGACCTCGTCGCGGCCGAGGGTGGCGTCGTGGTAGAGGTCGAAGAGGTGTGGCGGGACGACCTGCGCGAGATGCGCGAAGGCGGCCATGTGGTCCAGGGTGGCGGCGATCTCGGCCCCGCCGCGGAAGCCGTGGTTCATCATGCCTTCGGCCCAATTGGGGTTGGCGGCGCGGGCACGGACGACGCGGGCGATTTCCTCGGTCAGGGTTCTTGCGTGGGGGGTGTCGGGGCGGGTGGCATCGAGGTGGTAGAGGGTGGGCTTGTTGCCCCCCAGTTTGGCGACGGCGGCGGCGAAACCGGCCTCGTGCGCGGCGTAGTCGGCGGCGATCAGGACGTCGGTTTCGGGGAGGTCCTGGGCGTGGACGAAGCTGTCTGACGCAAGGACGCGGGCTTCCAAGGCGGCGCGGGCCTCGGTCGACTGGCCGTCGGGGCCGATCGCCCAGGAGGAGGCGTTGAGCCAGGCTTCGCCAGCGGCGGCGCGGGCTTCGTCGGTGAAGGTGTCGGCGGCGGTGCCCATGCCGAGGCCGTAGAGGCCGGGTCTGGGGCCAAAAACGCGGGATTCGCGGGTGATGTAGGGGTTGTCTTCCGGGGTTTCGTCCCGGGTTGAGAGGGCCTCGGCCCCGGCTTCGAAGAGTTGGGCGAGGGCCGGGAAGACGTCGCGGAAGAGGCCGGAGACGCGGAGGGTGACGTCGATCCTTGGGCGGCCAAGGAGGGCGAGGGGGAGGATTTCGAAGCCGGAGACCCGTGCCGAGCCGTCGTCCCATTTCGGGGCGAGACCGGCGAGGTGGAGAGCCATGGCGAATTCTTCGCCCGCCGTGCGCATGGTGGCGCTGCCCCAGAGGTCGACCACCAACCCGCGCGGGTAGTCGCCGTGGTCCTGCAGGTGGCGGCGGATCAGTTCCTCGGCCAGCTTGACGCCCTGGGCGTGGGCATTGCGCGAGGGGACAGCGCGGGGGTCGACGGAGAAGAGGTTTCTGCCGGTTGGGAGGACGTCAGAGCGCCCCCGGTTGGGTGAACCGGCGGGGCCGGGAGGGACGCGGTGGCCGTTGAGGGCGGTGAGGAGGCCTTCGCGTTCCCCTGTCCCGTCGCCAAAGATGTGGAGGCCTTGGCCGAACTGGCTTTCCTTCAGGTCGCAGACGAAGCGGTCGATCCTTGTGATCGCCTCGGCAGGCGTGGCGTTAGCGGAGAGGCCGAGGTCGGCTTCGATGCCCGACGCTGACGCTTCGTCGCGGATCGCGGCGATCAGGCGGGTGCGGCGGGCCGGGTCGAGGCCGTCGGCGGTGGAGTATTCGTCGAGGAGGCGTTCGAGCCGCTGAAGCTCGGGGGGGACCTCGCTTTGCATCAGCGGGGGCGGCAGGTGGCCGAGGGTGACAGCGCCAATGCGGCGTTTGGCCTGGGCGGCCTCGCCGGGGTCGTTGACGATGAAGGGGTAGATGACTGGCAGGGGGCCGATCAGGGCCTCGGGCCAGCAGGTGTCACTGAGGGCGACGGACTTGCCGGGGAGCCATTCCAGCGTGCCATGCGCGCCCATGTGGATCAGGGCGTGGAGGCCTTGCGCGCGGAGCCAGAGGTAGAAGGCGACATAGGCGTGACGCGGGGTGCGGGAGAGGTCGTGGTAGCTGTCGTGGCGGGTCTGGACCTCGCCTCGTTCGGGTTGCAGGGCGATGAGGGTGTTGCCGCGGCGCGTGGCGGGGAAGTGGAACTGGCCATCCTGGACCGAAGGGTCGACGGCGGGGTCGCCCCAGGCCTGGGTCAGGTCCTGGCGGAGTTGGTCCGGGAGGGTATCGAACGCGGCTGCGTACGCGGTCAGGGGCCAGGTGAGGGTTTCGGTCAGGGCCTCTGTCAGCGGTGCGCCTTCGGTGACGCGGTAGCCCTTGGCGGCAAGGGTGGTGAGCAGGCGGTCGGTCGAGGCCAGCGCGTCGAGGCCGACGGCATGGGCCATCTGGTGGGCGCGGCCGGGGTAGGTGGAGAGGATCACCGCCAGTTGTCGGTCGGCAGCGGGCGTGGTGGCAAGGCGGTGCCAGTGGGTGACGCGGTCGACAACGGCCTCGATGCGGGCGGCATCGGCACGGTGGGCGAAGCGGGAGGCAGGACGACGTGCATGGCGAGGTCGGCGGGGGAGAGGCCCCGGTCCGACGCGGCCCAGTCGCGGCGGCGGGCGGTGGAGAGGGCGACCTGGAAGACGGGGCATTGGGCCGTGTCGAAGGGGGTCGCGCCGGTGTCGGATTTGGCGGAGAAAGCGGTGGCGTTGAGGATGGCGACCGGGGGGACGGCGGCCAGGTGGGCAGAGAGCCAGTCGGCCACGCCGGAGGCCTTCAGGCTGGGGGCGAAGGCTCCGTAGGCCTGGAACCCGGCGGCACGGAGGGCATGGATCAGGGCGTCGACCGGGGAGGTGTCGCCGGAGGTCAGGTAGCTGCGGTAGAAGGTGACGAGGACAGGGCCTTTGGAGGGCGTCTGAGGCGGTGCTGTTGGCACGATGTCGGAGGCCGGGTGCCCCCCCTCCCCGGCCCTCCCCCACGTGGGGGGGAGGGAGGCGCTTGCGGGTGCGGTCGCGTCCACCGATTGACGGGGGCGGCTCCCCTCCCCCTCTGTGGGGACGGGATGGGTGTGGGGGGCATCCGGCACGGGGATGACCCCCCGGTCGGGGTCGTAGAACCCCTTCTGCGGCACGGTCTTTTCGCCCAAGACTGGGGCCGCGTAGATGCCTGCGGCCAGCGCCAGTTGCGCCAGAGCGGCATGGGCGGCGACGGCCCCGCCTTCGTCGCAAAGCGCCTGAAGGCGGCGGAGGGTGGAGACGGGGAGCGTCGAGAGCTCGTCGAGGCGCGGGTCCGGGCGGCCATCGGCGGGGAGGATGGCAAGGGCGGTGCCGTTGCGGCGGGCGAGGTCCTGCAGGGTGGCGAGGCCGTAGGGCCAGTAGGCCTCGCCCCCGATCAGGCGGACTAGGATGGCCTTTGCGGCGGAAAGGGTGCGTTCGGCGTAGGTGTCGACCGAGATCGGGTGCTTCAGCGCGATGATGTTGGCTAGACGCACGGTAGGGTGGGCAGAGTTGCCCACCCTACGCATGCGCTCATAGCCCGCGGTGAACGCTCCGAGGTCGCTGTCGGAGAAGCTGAGGACAATGAGGTCGGCGGGGTCCTGGCCGAGGTCGAAGGGGGTCTCGGTTTCCTCCAGCCCGTGGCTTTCGCGGAAGACGACGTGCATCAGGTCCTCCTGGGGGAGGTGCCCCCCCACCCCGGCCCTCCCCCGCGGTGGGGGGAGGGAGGCGCTTTAGGCCTGCGGGATGGGAAGGGGTGGTTCACGTCAGTCAGGCCCCCAGGACCTTGCGGATTGCGGCCTCATTGATGTCGTCGTGTTCGGCGATGACGACGAGCTGCGACTTGCGCGGGGCGGTGCCCCAGGGGCGGTCGTATTGCATACGGACACGGGCGCCGACGGCCTGGACCAGCAGGCGCAGGGGTTTCCCGGCGACGGCGACATGGCCTTTGACGCGGAGGATGTTTAGGTCCTCCGCCAGCCGCACGATGGCGGCGGACAGGGCCTCCGGGTCGGTGACTTCGGGCAGGTCGATGACGACGCTGTCGAAGTCGTCGTGTTCGTGGTCGTCCTCGCCATCGTGGTGCGAGGGGCGGGCGGCGAGGTCGTCCTCGGCGGCGGCGTTGAGGCCAAGGATCACGCGCGGGTCGATCACGCCGTCGGTCATTGGGAGCATGGGCACCGGGCGGTTCATCTCGGCGGTGATGACGTCCTTGGCGGCTTGCAGGCCCGCGTCCCCTGCAAGGTCGGCCTTCGACAGAAGGATCAGGTCGGCGCAGAGGATCTGGTCCTCGAAGACCTCCGACAGCGGGGTTTCGTGGTCGAGCGATGCGTCGGCGGCCCGTTGAGCCTCGACGGCGTCCACGTCAGGGGCAAAGCGGCCGGCGGCGACGGCCTCGGCATCGGCGAGGGCGATGACGCCGTCGACGGTGATCTTCGAGCGGATCGCGGGCCAGTCGAAGGCTTTCAGAAGGGGCTTCGGCAGGGCGAGGCCCGAGGTCTCGATCAGGATGTGGTCGGGGCGCTGGGGCATGGCCATCAGCTGCTCGATCGTCGGGATGAAATCGTCGGCGACGGTGCAGCAGATGCAGCCGTTGGCGAGTTCGACGATGTTCTCGACCGGGCAGTTTTCATCGGCGCAGGATTTCAGGATGTCGCCGTCGACGCCCACGGTGCCGAACTCGTTGACCAGGATCGCGAGCCGCTTGCCTTGCGGGTTCTGCATCAGGTGGCGGATCAGGGTGGTCTTCCCCGCGCCAAGGAAGCCAGTGATCACCGTCACGGGGATTTTCGTCAGATCGGTCATTCGGCGGCCTCTGGCAGGGGATGCGGGGGGATGCGGGCGATGGATTGCTTGCGGAAGACGGTGGGGCGGTCGCGCCAGGGGACGATGCCGTCCTGAGTGGCCGCGTATCTGCCGGCGCCTTCCAGGATCGCTGGGACGTCGTCAAGGGTCAGGCGGCCGTAGACGTAGGACCAGGCGCCGGGTTTCGTCAGGGAAACCGCGCAGCCGGTGTTGCAGGCTGAGAGGCATTCGACACCGACGATGCGGACGCCGTCCGGCGCGGGCGCGGCGGTCAGCGCAGCATGAAGCCTGCTGCCGGGGGGCACCTCGCCCTCGGGGACCGGTTCACCCGCCTTGCAGGTGGTGCAGACGAAAAGGGTCGTGCCCATCATTGCCTTCCAGAAGGCGAAAAGGGTGGGCCAGCGAGGGGCGGGAACACCGCCGATCACCGGTCGCGGAACACCCCGTCCGCCGGTTGCCTTCCACGCTGGCAGGTCTCCCGGCTTGCGGATACGGGACGCCAGAAGTCTGGGCCCCACGGTCCCCGCCTTCCCGGCACGATGCCAGTGGCCTTGGGACCTCTCCGGTCACGGTCGCGGGGGCGGCTGCTTAGGGTCGTTTCCGACCTGTCGCATTCCCTCTTCGCCTGTCATAAACAGGCACCAGCGCCAGCCCACCTGAGCCATGGCACCCCCCCTTGTCAAGGACGCGACCGACCATGACCGAAGCTGATACGACACCCGAGGCCGACGACCTGGCCCGGCACGCGCAGAAGATGGCCAAGAAGAAGGCCGCGCGGGACAAGATCATGGCCGGAAAAGAGGGGGAGAAGGGCCTGATCATCGTCCATACCGGGGCGGGGAAGGGGAAGTCCTCCAGCGGCTTCGGGATGATCCTGCGCTGCATCGCGCATGGGATGCCTTCGGCGGTAGTGCAGTTCATCAAGGGGGCCTGGGATACCGGCGAGCGGCGGCTGATCACCGAGAATTTCAGCGACCTCTGCCAGTTCCACGCGATGGGCGAGGGCTTTACCTGGGAGACGCAGGACAAGGCGCGGGACATCGCGGCGGCGCGGGCGGGATGGGAGAAGGCGAAAGAGCTGATCCGGGATCCGTCCATCCGGATGGTCCTTCTGGACGAGATCAACATCGCGCTGCGGTATGATTACCTGGATATCGGGGAGGTGCTGGAGTTCCTGAAGGAGGAGAAGCCGCCCTTGACTCATGTGGTCCTGACCGGGCGGAATGCGAAGGAAGAGCTGATCGAGGCAGCGGACCTGGTGACCGAAATGACGCTGGTCAAGCACCCGTTCCGGTCCGGGATCAAAGGCCAGCCGGGGGTGGAGTTCTGATGTCCACGCGTGGACAGGCCTTGCGGACCCAAGGGAATCAAGGACTTGACTGTGGACATTTACGAGGCGTTAACTTCTTGGGTCTTGGAGAAAGGGCACGATGATGCGGAAGGCACGGGTTACGACGGCGGGTCTGGCGGTTCTGCTGATCCTTTCGGGATGCGCGCCCTTGGTCGTGGGTGGTGCGGTGGCGGTGGTCGCGGATGAAGCGGTCGAACAGGACCAGGGCGGCGACGGGTTGTTCTGAAGCCCCCCGACCAAAAACTGCGCCGGGGCAGTGACAGGACCGCTCCCGGCGGCGACCGTACGGGCGGCAGCAAAGCTTTAGGGGGCAGAATATGACGTGGCTCACAACTCTGGACGAGCTGCACGCCCGCTACGGCCACCCGGGCGAGGCTGCGACCGTGAAGGTCACACGGCAACTGACCCCGGCCTATCGCGCCTGGCTTGACCGGTCGCGCTTTTGCATTCTGACGACGGTCGGGCCTGAAGGCACCGACGGAAGCCCTCGCGGCGACGAAGGGCCGGTCGTGACGGTCCTTGACCCACAGACGCTGGCGCTGCCCGACTGGTACGGCAACAACAGGATCGACAGCTTGCGTAACATCGTGCGGGACGGCCGTGTGAGCCTTTTGTTCCTGATCCCTGGTGCCAACAATGCCTTGCGGGTCAACGGAACCGCCCGCCTAAGTGCCGATGCCAGCCTGTGCGCCCGGTTCGAGCGCGAAGGCAAACTGCCCCGCAGCGTGATCGTGGTCAGGATCGAAGAGGTCTATTCGCAATGCGCCCGCGCATTGATCCGCTCTGCCCTCTGGACCGCTGGCGACCAGTCACAGGGCCTGCCCACGGTGGGAGACATGCTGCGCGAGATCACCGAAGGCCGGATTGACGGCAAGGCCTATGACGCCGATTGGCCGGGGCGTGCTGCCGTGACCATGTGGTAAGGCACCCCGCGGGTCCGTCTTGCGTCTGCATCAGCGCGCACCCCGTTCGCCGACCGCCACCAGCAGGTCCACTTTCCGCAATGCCTCACTCAGAACCCGGGCGGGCACGTCCATGAGGCAGGCCTCGGGGCCTTCCAGCCAGAGCGATCCGGTTTCGCCCGTGTCCTCGCTGCCGTGATACGCCCGGACGCCCGGATCGAAGCGGAAGCGCGTTCCGCCAAGCCGAAGATGCAGGCCCGAATAGCTTGCGGCGCGCCACCCCGCGGTCCGCGCCAACCCGACAAGCTGCCTGGCGCTGACATAGTGTCCGGCGAACTGCTTTACCTCTCGCCCGGCGAATTCTGCCGTGTCCGGCCGATAGACCTCGCGCCCAGCCTGAAGGAAGGGCTGCTTTACGCCGTCGCTTTGCAACTTGCTTCGCCAGGCGCGTGCCAGATCGGAAGAGGTGTCGGCCGGGTGCCACAGACGCACTAGATCAGTGGCCTCAAAGGCATGGAGCGTGCCAGCAAGATCGACCCAGCCCGGTTGCGTGGCGGGCAGGGCTGTAAAGGCTTGTCCGCCTGCAGGCGTCACTTCCCAGATCAGCGCCTTGGCAAGTGCCCATCCCTCCTTCCGGCTGGGCCCCAGCCTTGCGGCCCAAAGCTCTGCCGACATCGGGTCGGTTACGGCCAGAAGGCCCTCGATCGCTGCGGCAAACGGCTTCAGCAGGTCCTTCGGGATCGGCTCGCCGGGATCAAGCGCCAAGAGCCGGTCAGTTTGGGCAGCAAGCGCCGTCCGCGCCGACTTGCGCGCACGGTCCAGCTTCTTGGCGACCCCGGCATGGCGGCAATTCTTTGCCACGGCCTCAAGCGCCTGCAGTGCCTCGGGGCGCGGCTCGGCGATGCTTGCGTTCGCAAAGCGAATGGTAAGCGATTGCGACGGCATGGTCTTGGCCTTGGGGTCCGGGGCGACGGATGCCATCTGCCAGATGTCGCCCAGCCAGTTGACGCACCAGGCATCGCCCCGCATCAGCCCGAACACGACTGCCCGCTCGATGACTGCACAATCGCTGAGAAGAAAGGCCCCGTCGCTGACGTAAGGCACCCGTCGTTCCGCAATTGCGCGCAAACGGTCTTCCGTGCGGACAAGGACGGTCTCTGCGACGGTTGGATAGCCCGGCAGGCTGTCCAGAAAGCGC
Source organism: Tabrizicola sp. (assembly GCA_025458105.1). Classification (GTDB taxonomy): domain Bacteria; phylum Pseudomonadota; class Alphaproteobacteria; order Rhodobacterales; family Rhodobacteraceae; genus Tabrizicola. Next base: position 14,006 of record JALOTD010000103.1, read on the forward strand.
ATCCGCAGGGTATGCCTGTCGTCTGTATCCATTTCGAGGTAAGGATAACATTCCTGTACCACCCAATCGCGCAGCGTGAAGGGGTCCAGGGTCAGAAGATATTCCCACTCCAGTCGCAAGAGTTCGGCCCTTGTGTCGGCCAGTATCTCGTTGACCATTCGCTGGATCAGATCGGGGTTTTGCGCCAGGCTGGCGACAACAACGGCCCTTGCCTTCAAGTAGGGCTGACCGCTGTCGGCAAGCGGGGCCAGTTGGCAAAGTCCGGGACGGGTGGCTTCGGTCGGAAGGTCGGTCAGCCTGCAGATCAGCTGCCAAAGGCAATCGCCGATGCGATAAGCAACAATCTTGTCCGCATCCTCGCCAGCAATCGTCAAGGGGGGCGGCACCCCGGGTGTGGACTTGCAAGCCAAGAGGGTCTCGACGCAAAGCGAAAAGACCTCTGGGCTAAGGGGCGGACTGCGCCGGTCTGTGCCACCCCCGCCAGGGGAGGCCAGCCGCAGATCGCGGTCAAACATTGCCGACAAGAGGATCCCAAGCTCTTTGGCGGTCAAGGACGCGAGCAGCGCCCTGAAGTCCGCGGATGCGGCGGGCAAGGGTGCTTGCCCTTTCAGCATCGATACAATTTCCCGCACCAACTCATCTGCCATCGCATGTCACCTTTGCATCTTGCCAGATTGCGACCTTCAGCTCAGCGGGCAGTCTGCGACCTCAAGGTCCAGCGCCAGCCGCGCCTCTGGCCCATACTTCAGGCCCGAGACGTTGATGTACAGCGCCCCGGTTTCGGCCCAGACTTCGGTGACAGTCATCGTGGTCGCCGCAGGGTCGATCGCCACATTCTCGAACAGGGCGCATTCGGTTTCGAACCGCAGGACATAGCCGTTGAACTTGGCGGTGTAGAACCAGCCGATGCCCTTGGGATAGGTCAGCTCGATCCGGCTGGGCCCGATTTCGACCGTTACCGGCACGATGTCCAGACCACCAGTAAACCCTTGCGGGCCCAGATCGAACTCTACCCCCTGACCGACCATCACGGTGCGACCCTTCGCGATCAGGATCGGGGTTTCACGGACATCCCAGGTTTCGACCGAGAAGGTCACCAGCCGACCTTCCAGCGTTCCGGCGGCGCAGGGGGTGGCCAGAGCAACCAGGAGCGCCAGCGCCCGGATCATGCGAATTTCAGCGCGGCGATCCCGGCCAGGATCAACAGAACCCCCAGGACCCGCATGAGATTGACAGGCTCGTGAAACAGGAACACCGCCGCGATGGCGGTTCCGACGGCCCCGATGCCGACCCAGACCGCATAGGCCGTGCCGACCGGCAGGCTCTTCATAGCAACGGACAACAGGTAGAACGACCCCAGCGCAAGCACGATGGTGATGAGGCTTGGCCAGAGCCTGGTAAACCCTTCCGAGTATTTCAGCCCCAGCGCCCAGCCAGTCTCCATCAACCCCGCAATCGCGACGATGAGCCAGGGGTTCAAGCCGCCAGTCCCTTTGCGCCCATGTCCAGGAATTTCTGCCGCCGGTCCTTGATCAAAGCCTCGGGCTTCTTGCCGGATAGCTCTTTCAGCATCGCCTCGATGGCCTTGCCGACCGCGTCGATGGTTTCCTTGGGGCCCCGCTGCGCACCGCCCATGGGTTCCTTGACGATCCGGTCGATGATCCCAAGCCTTTGCAGATCCTGCGCGGTCAGGCGCAAGGCCTCGGCCGCTTCGCGCATCTTCTCGGCGTCTTTCCAAAGGATCGAGGCACAGCCCTCGGGCGAGATGACCGAATAGACGCTGTGTTCCAGCATCGCGACCCGGTTCGCCGTAGCAAAGGCCACCGCCCCGCCACTGCCACCTTCGCCGATCACCACCGAAATCAGCGGCACGCCGATGGCCAGACATTTCTCGGTCGACCGGGCAATCGCTTCGGCCTGGCCGCGCTCCTCGGCCCCCTTGCCGGGATAAGCGCCGGGCGTGTCCACCAGCGTGATGACCGGCAGGCGGAAGCGGTCGGCCAGGTCCATCAGACGGATCGCCTTGCGATAGCCTTCGGGGCGCGCCATGCCAAAGTTCCGCTCGATCCGGCTTTTGGTATCGTTCCCCTTCTCATGCCCGATCACAACGACCGGCTGGTCCTGGAACCGGGCGATTCCCCCCATCACCGCATGATCGTCGGCAAAGGCGCGATCGCCCGCCAACGAGGTGAATTCGGCAAACAGTCCCTCGATATAATCCTTGCAATGCGGCCGGTCCGGGTGCCGCGCGACCTGGCATTTCTGCCAAGCCGTCAACGACTTGTAGAGATCACGCAGTGCCGTTTCGGCCTTGCGGTCCAAGGCCTCGGCTTCCTTGGTCAGGTCCACGCCGCCGCCGGTCCGGGCCATCGCGCGCAGCTCTTCGGCCTTGCCTTCCAGTTCCGCCAGCGGCTTTTCGAATTCCAGGTAGTTCATCGCAGATCCTTCCCGAGGGCCGCTTCTATATGCCCCCGCCCCCGCCGTGATGCAACCAAGCGCTGCGGTCAGCCGCCGATGACCTGCGCCTGATCCAGCGCGATGAGATGGCGCACATGGTCAGGGCCGCAGCTCAGTTTCTTCGCGATCTTGCTGTCGGGCGTCACCACCCGCCAGAAGGGGACCACGGCGTCCAGGGGCTTGCCCTCCTGCAGATCGCGCAAGGCGACCTCGGCCACCACGCGCAGGTAGATCGCGGTCGTCACCGGACACATCGCATTGGCCCCGGCCTTCCGGGCAAGCTCGTTCCGCAGCCGGTCCATCGTCCGCGTCTCGCCCCTTGGAATTCTTGCCACATACAGCATCGTGTTCCCCGCCTTCACGCCGGCGAAATCCGCATGCAGCATCACCACATGGGCAGGCTTGGCCCCGCCAAAGCGTTTGCGCCAGTCGGTCGGTTTCTTGGCCATCACCTCTCCACCCGGGCCTTCAAGTCAGCAAGATATGTGGTGGCAAATTCCCCCGGATCAAACATCAGCCGCGAAAGGATCCGCGCCAGGGGCGAGGGCACCGTTGCCCGCTCCACCACCGCGATCCGCGTACCGCCCGCGACAGGCTCCAGCACCGCCTCCCACGCCCCGGCATAGCCCGCAGAGGAGGCGAAGCGCAGGCGGATGCGCGCCTCGGTCATCTCGTCAGTGACAAAGGTGATCGTCTCGCGCGGAGTCACCTCTTGCCAGCCGTCTGCCGTGCGGATGACCTGCCCCACGGCACGCCAGTCGGGCTGCGCCTTTACATCGGCGATCACGGCAAGGATGCGGTCGGGCGGGGCGGCGATGACGGTCTCGGCCCGGCCTTCGCGGGTGGCAGGCAGAAGCCAGCCGATCAGCAGGACAAGGGCCGCCAGGCCAAGACTAAGGGCGAGGGACAGGGTCAGGATACGCATGGCACCTCCGGATTGCTTGCAGGATGCCTAGCGGTTTTGGTGCGGCCGTCGAAGTATCCCTTAATTTCAATAATCATATCAGTAATTTATCTGAAATTCCGTTCCAGCAGGCTGCGATCCGAAGGCCACTGGCGCGGCATGGCTGAAGTCGGCAAGATTTGTGCAGTGTCTGCGTGGCAGGGTGCCGTTCAGGAAAGGCGGGATCATCCGAGAATGACCGACCCGAACGAACGCAGACTGATCCGTGTCCTGGATTACATCCACGACAACCCCGCCGGGGACCTGTCGCTGGATGCGCTCTCGGACGTGGCGGCGATGAGCCGGTTTCACTGGCACCGCGTCTTCCGCGCGCTGACCGGCGAGACCCTGGCCCAGGCCGTGCGGCGGATCAGGATGCACCGCGCCTCGTACCTGCTGGCGATGACCGCGACCCCGGTGCCTGACGTCGCCGCGTCTGTGGGCATGGCGAACCTGACAAGCTTCCGGCGCGTCTTCGCCGAACATTTCGGAATGACCCCCGCCGCTTTCCGCAAGCGGGGCGAGTTGCGCCCCTTTGTACGCAACGAACGACCAAGGATAACGCTCATGTACCCTGTAGCGATCAGAACAGCCGGACCACTGCGTCTGGCCGCCGTCCCCCACAAGGGCCCCTATTTCGAGATCTCGCGCGCCTTCGCCACCCTGTCAGCGGTGATGGCCAGCCGCGACCTTTTCGCGAAGGCGGGCCGGATGGTCGGTGTCTTCTACGATGACCCGCAGACCATTCCCTGGCCCGAGTTGCGCAGCCATGCCGGGTTCGAGGTTACTGCCGATGCGCCGATTGCGGCGCCCCTGGAAGAGGTGCTGCTGCCCGCAGGCAAGCGGGCTGTCCTTACCTTTCGCGGCCCCTATGCCGGCTTGCCCGCCGCCTATGACCAGCTTTTCGGCATCTGGCTGCCCGCCTCGGGCGAGGAACCTGCGGACAGCCCGTCGTTCGAGGTCTACCTGAACTCGCCCATGGACACAGCCGCCGACGATCTGGTGACCGAACTGCATCTGCCATTGAAATGACCATGCCCCCGATGTCGTCCGAGGTCGCGGCCCAGTTCGCCGCCACCTCGCCCTCGGCACGCGAGGGGATGCTGGCCCTGCGCCAGATGGTCTTCGCGACGGCGGCCGGGACCCCTGGCGTCGGCCCCCTGACCGAGGCGCTGCGCTGGGGTCAACCGGCCTATCTGACGCAGGAAACCGGGGCCGGCAGCAGCCTGCGGATCGGGCCTTTCGGGCCCGGCTTCGCGCTGTTTGTCCATTGCCAGACCTCACTCATCGCCGATTTTCTGTCCGGCCCCGGCGCGGGCTTCCGCACCTCGGGTTCCCGGGCGGTGGTGTTCGACAGCATCGGTGACCTTGATCCCGGCCCGATCTCTGGCCTGATCCGGACCGCGCTGACCTGGCATCTGCGGGGCAGAAAGACCATGCGCAGCCGGGGCAAGACCGGCAGAAGTACCTGACTGCGCTTTCCCCCGAAACAGCAGCGCCCCGTGGCCGGGCCACGGGGCGTGCATCCTCCCATTCGCCGCGCGGGGCCTCCCCTCCCCTTTTGCGCGGCTCTGGTATTCTTTGCTGACCGCCCGCGTTGCAGGCGCCCTGTCTCCGACGCTGCCCGTTTCGAGGGCGGTTTGTCAACGATTCATGACGATCCTGCGATGATTTCCGACTGGCGGACGATGACTTCGGCCTGGCGCATGCTGGCGATGTCGACCAGCCGCCCTTTGTAGGTGGCCGCGCCCTGCCCGGCGGCCTTCGCTGCCTCCATCGCCGCAAGGATCTCGCGTGCCTCGGTCACTGCCGCATCCGAGGGCGTGAAGACCTCGTTCGCCAGCGCCACCTGTTTCGGATGGATCGCCCATTTGCCGACCATCCCCAGAGTCGCCGACCGCCGCGCTTGCGCCCGGAAGCCCTCGTCATCGCTGAAATCGCCAAACGGCCCGTCAACGGGAAGCACCCCATGCGTCCGGCAGGCCGCCACGATCGCGGCCTGCGCCCAGTGCCAAGGGTCGGACCAGTACCGCTCACCCTCGCGGTGCATGTAGTAGTTCTCCTGCGTCCCGCCGATGCCCGTCGTCTGCATGCCCATCGACGCTGCGAAATCCGCAGCGCCCAGGCTCATCGCCTGCAACCGGGAACTGCTGGCCGCAATCTCTTCGACATGGGCGATCCCTGCCGCCGTCTCGATGATGACCTCCAGGCTGATCCGCTTCGTCCGCCCCGCCGCCGCCTCGCAAGCCGTCACCAGCGCATCGACCGCGTAGACATCGGCCGCGCAGCCGACCTTGGGGATCATGATCTGATCCAGCCTTGGGCCCGCCTGCTCCAAGAGGTCCACCACGTCGCGGTACCAGAACGGAGTATCCAGCCCGTTGATCCGCACCGACAGCGTCTTGCGGCCCCAGTCGATGTCCGAAATCGCCTTGATGATGTTCGCCCGCGCCTGCGGCTTGTCGGCTGGGGCGACCGAATCCTCCAGGTCCAGATTGATCACATCCGCCGCGCTTGCCGCCATCTTGGCAAAGAGCTCCGGCCGCGAGCCGGGGCCGAACAGCTGGCACCGGTTTGGGCGGGCGGGCGCTGGGGGTTGCAGGCGGAAGCTCATCGGGCGGACCTTCGGGAAATGATGTTACCTTGAGTACTACGTCTGCGATATAATCTTGCGCGTACTTCTGCAAGCGCGATCTCGCAGCCGCAGCATCTTGCCCTTGCATCGCCCCAAGGTCGCGGCGACAAAGGTCCATGATCACCGTCACCGAAGACCGCTTTCGTCTGGCAGAAGCCTTCACCATCAGCCGTGGGTCGAAGACCGAAGCGCAGGTGCTGACCGTCCGCAAAGGCAGCGGTCGGGTCACAGGCTGGGGCGAATGCGTGCCCTATGCCCGGTATGGCGAGACCTTGGAGAGCGTGCGCGCCCAGATCGAAGCTTTGCCCGTGGAGATCGACCCGGAACAGCTGTTGGACCTGATGCCCCCGGGTGCCGCGCGCAATGCGGTGGACTGCGCATTGCTTGACCATATGGCCAAGGCGGCAGGACATCGGTTGTGGGACATCTTCACACTTTGGCCGCCTCGCCCCGTCATCACCGCCTACACCCTATCCCTCGCCGCGCCCGAGGCGATGCAGGATGCGGCGGCAAGGAACGCCCACCGCCCGATCCTGAAGATCAAGCTCGGCACGCCCGACGATATGCCCCGACTGGAGGCCGTCCGCGCCGGTGCGCCCAAGGCCAGGCTTATCATCGACGCGAATGAGGGTTGGACGCCCGAGGTCTATACCGACCTCGCGCCGCATCTTCTGCGGCTGGGGGTGGAGCTGGTCGAACAACCCTTCCCCGCGGGG
>JALOTD010000104.1 GCA_025458105.1 Tabrizicola sp.
TGTCGCCAGCATCAGGAGCCCCTCGTGGATCTGCTTCTCCGAGAGTATCTTCCCATACTCATCCTTCTGGCCGTGGCCATCGGCCTTGGCCTGATCCTTATCCTGGCCGCCGCAGTGCTGGCAGTCCGCAACCCGGACCCCGAGAAGGTGTCGGCCTATGAATGCGGCTTCAACGCCTTTGACGATGCACGGATGAAGTTCGACGTGCGCTTCTACCTGGTGTCGATCCTGTTCATCATCTTCGACCTGGAAGTCGCGTTCCTCTTCCCCTGGGCGGTTGCCTTTGGTGAGATCAGCATGGCGGCCTTCTGGTCGATGATGCTGTTCCTGGGCGTCCTGACCGTCGGATTTGCCTACGAATGGAAGAAGGGAGCGCTGGAATGGGAGTGATGACCGGCAATACGGCGGGGGCCGATCACGAGGTCACCGTTCAGGCGCTGAACCGGGACCTTCAGGACAAGGGCTTCATCCTCACGTCCACCGAGGACATCATCAACTGGGCGCGGATCGGGTCCCTGCACTGGATGACCTTCGGCCTCGCGTGCTGCGCGGTCGAGATGATGCACACATCCATGCCGCGCTATGACCTGGAACGGTTCGGGACCGCGCCGCGCGCCTCGCCCCGGCAGTCGGACCTGATGATCGTGGCAGGCACGCTTACCAACAAGATGGCCCCGGCGCTGCGCAAGGTCTATGACCAGATGCCGGAACCGCGGTATGTCATCAGCATGGGCTCCTGCGCCAACGGGGGCGGCTACTATCACTACAGCTATTCAGTGGTGCGCGGCTGTGACCGGATCGTGCCGGTCGACATCTACGTCCCCGGCTGCCCGCCCACAGCCGAGGCGCTTCTGTACGGCATCCTTCAGTTGCAGCGGAAGATCCGCCGCACCGGCACGTTGGTGAGGTAATCATGTCCGATGCCCTGAACGAACTGGCCGGATACGTGGCGCTGAAGCAACCCGAAGCCGTTGTCTCGACATCGGTGGCGTTTGGCGAACTGACGGTCGTGGCCAACCTCGCGAACCTGGAAGCACTGGTCGAGTTTCTGCGCGACGATGCCTCGTGCCGGTTCTCGACGCTGGTGGACATCACTGCCGTCGATCTCCCGGAACGCAGCACTCGGTTCGACATGGTTTACCATTTCCTGTCGATGTACCGTAACCAGCGCATCCGCGTGAAGGTGGCCGTGCGCGAGGATGAGATGGTGCCGTCCTTGGTCGACATCCACCCCAGCGCCAACTGGTTCGAACGCGAGGTGTTCGACATGTTCGGCATCCTCTTCTCGGGCCACCCGGACCTGCGGCGCATCCTGACGGACTACGGCTTCCGCGGCTATCCGCTGCGCAAGGACTTTCCGACCACGGGCTATACCGAGGTCCGCTATGACGAGGCGCTTAAGCGGGTCGTCTATGAACCGGTGAAGCTGGTACAAGAATACCGGCAGTTCGACTTCATGTCCCCGTGGGAGGGCGCGGAATACATCCTTCCCGGTGACCAAAAGGGGGCCAAGTGATGTGGTGGGAACCGCTATCTGAGATCGGCACTCTCCTTGCAGGTTTTGGAACTCTTTTAGGGGCACTTGCCCTCTCAAAAAAATCCTTGGGTTTTCCAACGACGGTCGAAAAATCGTTGAAATACAACGTTTCTGGGATTCCATTTTCTAGGATGCTGGAGGCCAAATGATGGACGGCGACATCCGCGTGAACACATATGACGACGGCTCGAAGGATTTCGAGACCGGCGAACAGCGCATCCGCAACTTCAACATCAACTTCGGCCCGCAGCACCCGGCGGCGCATGGTGTGTTGCGGCTGGTGCTCGAACTCGACGGCGAGATTGTCGAGCGCTGCGACCCGCATATCGGCCTCTTGCATCGCGGGACCGAGAAGCTGATGGAAAGCCGGACCTATCTGCAGAACCTGCCCTACTTCGACCGGCTGGACTATGTGGCGCCGATGAACCAGGAACATGCTTGGTGTCTGGCGATCGAGCGGCTGACCGGGACGGTGGTTCCTCGGCGCGCGTCGCTGATCCGGGTCCTGTTCTCTGAGATCGGGCGGGTGCTGAACCACCTTCTGAACGTGACCACTCAAGCCATGGACGTGGGTGCCTTGACGCCCCCGCTTTGGGGGTTCGAGGAACGCGAAAAGCTGATGGTCTTCTATGAGCGCGCCTGCGGGGCGCGGCTGCATGCGGCGTACTTCCGCCCCGGTGGCGTGCATCAGGACCTGACGCCGCAGCTTCTGGACGACATCGACGCCTGGGCCGTGGCTTTCCCGAAGGTGTTGGACGACATCGACGGGCTGTTGACCGAAAACCGCATCTTCAAGCAGCGCAATGCCGATATCGGAGTGGTCACTGAAAAGGACATCCTGGAATGGGGCTATTCCGGCGTGATGGTGCGGGGGTCGGGCCTGGCCTGGGACCTGCGCCGCGCCCAGCCCTATGAGTGCTACGACGAGTTCGACTTCAAGATCCCGGTCGGCAAGAACGGCGACTGTTATGACCGCTATCTCTGCCGGATGGCCGAGATGCGGGAATCTACCAGCATTATCCGGCAGGCGGTTGCTAAGCTGAAGGCCCCCGACGGGCAGGGTGATGTGCTGGCCCGCGGCAAGATCACGCCGCCGAAGCGGGCCGAGATGAAGACCTCGATGGAGGCCTTGATCCACCACTTCAAGCTTTACACCGAAGGCTTCCACGTCCCGGCCGGCGAGGTCTATGCCGCCGTCGAGGCCCCGAAGGGCGAGTTCGGGGTCTATCTGGTGGCAGACGGGACCAACAAACCGTATCGCGCCAAGATCCGGGCACCAGGGTATCTGCATCTGCAGTCGATGGACTGGATCTGCAAGGGGCACCAGCTGGCGGACGTGTCGGCGATCATCGGGACGATGGATGTCGTCTTTGGGGAGATCGACCGGTGATTGCCGCCTCCCTGTCTGGGCACAGGAAAGTGACGTCGAGGACGCCTTGTCCGGTGAGGAAGACCCCGCCGCGCTGGAGTTTACCGAAGAGCAGAAGGCCTTGATCATCAAGACCATCGCCGAAAATGGCTGCGAGATCGATGAAGAGGGTGCGCAACGGCTGATGCCGCCGCTTGGCATCGACACGATGATTTTCTCGACCGTGGTGTCGCAGTTGATGGCCGACGGACTGGCGACGATGTCGCTTGAGACCGAAAAGCTTACGCTTGCGCCGGAGTTGTGCCCATGATCCGTGTGGTGCCGCTTTGCCTTGCCCTGATCGCCACCCCGGCCCTGGCGCAGGAGTTCAGCGAAGAGCAAAAGGCAGCCTTCATCGACGCGATTGCCGCGAATGACTGCAGCATGACCGAGACCGAGGCCGAGGTCCTGTTGCCTGCTGTGGGCATTGACCGTGACCTGTCGGCAGAAATCGCGGTGTATCTGCTGGACCGTGGAGAGGCCACTTTGTCCGAGGACAGCCAGACCTTCACGCTGGCGCCGGAGTTGTGCCAATGATCCGGTATGTCGCGGTTTGCCTGTCGTTTGTGGCCGGGCCCTCCCTGGCCCAAGCCTACACCGAAGATCAGAAGGCGATCATCGTTGCGGCCTTTTCCGGCAATGGGTGCAAGATGAACGAGACCGATGCGGAACGGCTGTTGCCACCCCTCGGGATCAGCAAAGTCGTGTTTGCTGCGGTTATCGAGGATCTTGAGGACGCTGGACAGGCGACCTGGTCTGACGAGACTGAAACGCTTTCGCTTGTGCCGGAGATCTGCAAATGACCCGCGCGACTGCCCTTCTTGCAATGCTGGCGACGCCCGCGCTGGCACAGGACTTTTCCGAAGCTGAAAAGTCGACCTTCTTGGCGGCCTTTGCGGAAAACGGTTGCGCCATGACCATTGCCGCCGGATCGCGGGCAGTCTGATGGATGCCGGGCAGGCCACGGTGTCGGACGAATTCCAGACCCTGACCCTTTCGTCGGAGATCTGCCCATGATCCGTGCCCTTACCCTGGTGTTCGCGGTCGCTCCGGCCCTGGCGCAGGCAGCGCCCGAGGCCCATGTCGAACGGGTGGTCGAAGTCTTTCTTGCCATGGGCTGCGAGATCGACCCGCTGCGCGACGGTGCAAAGGCCGAAGCGGCCGCTGGGCTTGATACGTTTGAATTCTCAGAGGCGGTTGCCGTGCTGGAAGCCCGTGGCGAGGCCACGATGGACGACGCCACGTTCCGGTTTCGCCTGAACCACAAGGACTGCCCCTGATGCTGCGTCGTTTGCACCATACCCAGCCCGAAAGCTTTGCCTTCACCAAGGCCAATCTGGAATGGGCCAAGGGTCAGATCACCAAATACCCCGAGGGCCGTCAGGCATCGGCCATCATCCCGCTTCTGTGGCGCGCGCAAGAGCAGGAGGGGTGGCTTTCCCGTCCGGCGATCGAATATGTCGCCGACATGCTGGGAATGGCCTACATCCGGGCTTTGGAAGTGGCGACCTTTTATTTCATGTTCCAGCTGCAGCCGGTGGGAAGTGTCGCTCATGTCCAGATTTGCGGCACGACCAGCTGCATGATCTGTGGCGCGGAAGAGCTGGTGCAGGTCTGCAAGGAGCTGATCGCCAAGACCCCCCATACCCTTAGCGATGACGGCAAGTTCAGCTGGGAGGAAGTGGAGTGCATGGGTGCCTGCGCCAACGCGCCCATGGCCCAGATCGGCAAGGACTATTACGAGGATCTGACAGCGGACAAGCTGCGGCATCTGATTGCGGCGTTCTCGTATGGCGAGCGTCCGGTGCCAGGTCCGCAGAACGGTCGCTATGCGGCGGAACCGGCCAGCGGGCTGACCAGCCTGAAAGAGTTCGAGTCCGGGCGGAAGAAATACAATGCCAGCGCACAATTGGCCGTTGACCTGAACGACACGATCAAGCGGATCGACGGGACCGAAGTGCCGCTGACCACGCCCTGGCTGGGCAAGGCCGCAGCGGTGAAGCCAGCGAACGTCCGCGCAAGCGAGCCGAAGCCTGCGGCGGGGCAGCCCGCTGACGCGACGGGCGTGACGGTGCAGGAGGCCAAGGCAGTCTCGAAGGGCAAGCCAAAGTCTGAGGGCAACGCAGCGAATGCGACACCCCGGGCGACCCCAGAGGCGAAGGCCCCGGCGGCATCCGGGACAAAGCCCGCCGTGTTGAAGAAGGCCCGGGGCGGCAAGGCGGATGACCTGAAGCTGATCCTCGGGATCGGCCCGAAGCTGGAGGCGCTCTGCCACCGGCTGGGCTTTTTCCACTTTGATCAGATCGCGGCCTGGACCCCGGCAGAAGTGGCCTGGGTGGATGAGAACCTGGAGGGGTTCAAGGGCCGCGTGACGCGCGACAAGTGGGTTGTGCAGGCGAAAATTCTGGCAAGCGGCGGGTCGGTCGAAGAGGCCGAACGCGCGGCGAAGGCGTAACGGAAGGACGACACCAAACGGCAAGCCCGGCAAGGGCGTCAGGGAGAGGGACCAGAAATGCGCAAGGTTGAGACTGTTAATGCCCCGAATCTGTGGGGATGGGCGATTGGTGCGGCGGCGGGGCTGGTTGCCTTCGGCGTGCTTGTCATCGTCGGCGACTTCGATCTGTTTCCGGCGGCGTTCCTTGGTGGCTGTGTTGCCTTCGTGGCCGGTCTGATCCTCGGCATGCCCTGGGGCGCCGGGCCGGTGGCGGCCCCGGTGATGGCGGCGCCCGCAGAAAAGCCTGCGGCCCCGGCACCCGCGCCTGCCCCGGCAGCCCCAGTGGCCGAAGCGGTGACCGCGCCCGCAGCTTTTGTCTCGGCCCCGGAGCCTGCGGCGAAACCCAAGGCCGCACCGAAGCCCAAGGCCGAAAAGCCTGCGGTCGAGGAAAAGGCCAAGCCTGCAGCAAAGCCCAAGGCAGCAAAGGCTGAGGGGCCGGAACGGCTGAAAGCGCCACGCAAGGGCAAGGCAGATGACCTGAAGGAAATCGAAGGGATCGGCCCGGCGATGGAGAAGCTGGTGAACTCGCTTGGCTTCTACCACTTCGACCAGATCGCAAGCTGGTCCGAAGCGGACGTGGCTATCGTCGATGCCGAGATGAAAAGCTTTAAGGGCCGGATCGCCCGCGACAAGTGGGTCGCTCAGGCCAAGATCATCGTGAGCGAGGGGCTTGAGGCCTTCCGCGAGCGTGCGAAGACCAACAACTACTAGGGTTCAACGTGCAGCGCCCCGATCCACAGGACTTGAAGCGGGCAGCCCAGGCGCGGCTGGTCGCCATCGTCATTGCCGTGACGATGATCCTGTGGATGGGGGCGCAATGGCTGGGCGGTCAGATGAGCTGGGACACGAGGTACGTGTTCCTGTTCGACTTGGCTGCAATTGCCGCATTCCTGTGGGCCATGGTGGTGACGTATCAGATCTGGCGGGGACGCCAGGGTTAGGAAGACGAGATGCTCAAGGATCAGGACCGGATTTTCACCAACCTCTACGGGATGCATGACCGCAGCCTGAAGGGTGCGATGAAGCGCGGGCATTGGAACGGCACGGCCGAGATCATCAAGCGCGGTCGCGACACGATCATCGAGCAGGTCAAGGCCAGTGGTCTGCGGGGCCGGGGCGGGGCGGGCTTTCCGACGGGCCTCAAGTGGTCGTTCATGCCGAAACAGTCGGACGGGCGGCCGTCCTATCTGGTGGTGAACGCCGACGAATCCGAACCCGGCACCTGCAAGGACCGGGAGATCATGCGCCACGATCCGCACACGCTGATCGAAGGCTGCCTGATCGCGTCCTTCGCGATGAACGCCAACACCTGCTACATCTATATCCGCGGCGAGTACATCCGCGAGCGTGAGGCGCTGCAGGCCGCCATCGACGAATGCTATGACGCGGGGCTCTTGGGCAAGAACGCGGCGAAGTCGGGCTGGGATTTTGATCTGTACCTGCACCACGGGGCCGGGGCCTATATCTGCGGCGAGGAAACAGCGCTTCTGGAAAGCCTGGAAGGCAAGAAGGGCATGCCCCGGATGAAGCCGCCCTTCCCGGCGGGGTCCGGCCTTTATGGCTGCCCGACCACGGTGAACAACGTCGAATCCATCGCGGTGGTCCCGACGATCCTGCGGCGCGGAGCGGACTGGTTCGCGGGCTTTGGCCGTCCGAACAACACGGGGACCAAGCTTTTCGGCATCTCGGGTCACGTCATCAACCCCTGCGTCGTCGAGGAGGCGATGTCGATTCCGCTGAAGGAACTGCTGGAACTCCATTGCGGCGGCGTGCGCGGCGGTTGGGACAACATCAAGGCGGTGATCCCCGGTGGATCCTCGGTGCCCCTTCTGACCAAGGCGCAGTGCGACGACGCCATCATGGACTTCGACTGGCTGCGCGAGCAGCGCAGTGGCCTCGGGACGGCGGCGGTGATCGTGATGGACCAGTCGACCGACGTCATAAAGGCGATCTGGCGGCTGTCGAAGTTCTACAAGCACGAAAGCTGCGGCCAGTGCACCCCCTGCCGCGAGGGCACGGGCTGGATGATGCGTGTCATGGACCGGTTGGTGCGCGGCGAGGCGGAGGTCGAGGAGATCGACATGCTGCTGTCCGTGACCAAGCAGGTCGAGGGCCACACGATCTGCGCCCTGGGCGACGCTGCCGCCTGGCCGATCCAGGGCTTGATCCGCGCCTTCCGCGACGAGATCGAGGACCGGATCAAAGCCAAGCGCACGGGTCGGATTTCTGCGGTCGCGGCAGAGTGATGCGGATGGCGCTGGCCCTTTCGGTGACCTTGGTCCAGGCGGGTTGCGTTGCGACGGCGTCCTCCGTCCCCGCCGTGCGTGAGCCTGTGCGGGTAACCAACAACGGCCAGCCGTTCCAGATGTGGGAAGGGGCAGCGGCCCGCAAGGCGGCGGATGCGGTCTGCGGCGGCCAGGTGAAGGCGTCGATCTATGACCGTTTCGACCGTGCGACGGGCGAATGGGTCTATCCGGGAGGCTGCGCATGACAAGTGCAGTCATTATCGGTCACAAACCGCTGAAAGGCCTGGTTTGTCATGGCATATCAACTGGGTTTGGCCCCATCTCCGGCGCACGAGCAGCCAAGGAGGCCAACATGCTTCGCACACTGACCATTGCCCTGACCCTTGCCGCCACGCCCGCGCTGGCGCTGGTGCCGATCAACGAAAACGAAGTGATCGTCGAGACCCTGTTGCAGGGGTTCATCGGCGATGCGATCGACGACAATTGCCCGACGATCGAAGCCCGCAAGATGCGCGCGCTGAACGAGCTGACCAAGCTGCGCGACTATGCGCTGGAGCAGGGCTACAGCGGGCAGGAAATTCGCGACTTCGTCACCTCGAAAGAGGAAAAGGCGAAGGGCAAGGCGATTGCCGCCGAACGCCTGAAGGAACGCGGGGCCGAGCCGGGGAAGACCGAGGTCTATTGCGCCATCGGTGAGGAAGAGATCGCCAAGGACAGCCTGATCGGCCAGTTGTTGAGGTCTACGAAGTGACACAAGGCAGTGACATTCGCGAGGTTCTTGGGCTTGGGGATGCCTTTGCGGGATACGAGTTGGACGCAACTCGTATCGATCAGCAGGGCTGGAACTCGACGCACGAATTCTTTCGCAATGTCATTGCCGTGGCCAAGCCCGGCCTGATCATCGAGTTGGGCGTCTGGAAAGGCATGTCGGCCATTCACATGGCCGGCGTGATGAAGTCGCTGAAGTTGCAGGGGCAGGTTCTGGCCATCGACACGTGGCTGGGGTCGTCCAACCATCTGTCCACCGCCGGTCGCCGGGCCGAACTGAGCCCGCGCCATGGCTATCCGACGGTCTATGAGACCTTTCTGGCCAATGTGGTGAAGGCGGGTCATCAGGACATGATCGTGCCCTTGGCAATGGACGGGGCCTCGGCGGCGATTGCGCTGGGGCGGATGAAGGTCAAGGCACAGGTGATCCATATCGACGCCAGCCATGAATATGCGCCCTGTCTGACCGATTTGCGAGCCTACTGGCCGCTTTTGGCCGACGACGGTATTCTTCTGGCCGACGACTATGGCACCTGGCCCAGCGTGTCGCGTGCGGTCTGCACCTTTGCCGCCGAAGTGGACCGGCCGGTCTTTGCTTCGATGACCAAGGCGATCATCCCGAAGTCGCCGAACATGGGGTTCACGATGACCTTCAAGGAACCCGCCCGTTACAAGCGCACCGCGTTGAACCAGACCTGACCGGAAACCAGCAGAATGACCGATAGCCAAGAGCCAGCCAACAGGACCGAAGGATGACGCCCCCCCCCGGCATGCATCTGGCCGAGTTGAACGTGGGGCGGCTTCTTGCCCCGACGGACGACCCGCGCGTGTCCGAATTCATGGCGGCGCTGGACCGGGTGAATGGCATGGGCAAGCGGATGCCGGGGTTCGTCTGGATGATGGAAGGCTCGGGTGCGCCGGGGACGGGGAATACCGAGGCGAAGATCGACGGCGACCCGCAGTTCGTGTCGAACCTCACGGTCTGGGAAAGCGTCGAGACGCTGGAGCATTTCGTCTGGAACACCGTCCACCGGGCCTTCTATGAGCGGCGGGCGGAATGGTTCGAGGTTCTAAGTCGCATGCATTTCGTCATGTGGTGGGTGCCAGCAGGGCATCGGCCCAATCTGGACGAGGCGCTGGCGCGGCTGAAGCATCTGGAAGCGCATGGTGACAGCGATCACGCCTTCGGGTGGTCGTACCTGAAAGAAGCGCGGCTGTGGCAGACCAACGGTTGTTCGCGGGTGGCGGCGGAGTAGCGGTGTGAAACGATTCAACTTCCCGACCGACGGCGATATCGCGGAAAACCTGCGGACGACATTCGGCTATTCCGGTGACCTGGTCGACATCTACACCGGGACGACTGGCGCCTTGGTGGACAAATGGCACCACTACCTGCCGCTTTATGACCGCTATTTCAGCGCCTGGCGCGGCAAGCCGCTGCGCTTTCTGGAGATCGGCGTGTCCAAGGGCGGCAGCCTTGCGATGTGGCGCAAATGGTTCGGCCCCGATGCGGTGATCTTCGGGATCGACATCAACAAGAAATGCGCACGTTACAACGGCATCAACGGTCAGGTTCGCATCGGGAGCCAGGCCGACCCGGAGTTTCTGAAGGCAGTGGTCGAGGAAATGGGCGGCGTCGATGTCGTGCTGGACGACGGCAGCCACAGGATGGAACATGTCAGGGCTAGCCTGGACTGCCTGTTTCCGCTGCTTTCGATTGGCGGCACCTACATGATCGAGGATCTGCACACAGCCTATTTTCCCGGCTATGGCGGTGGGGTAGATGCGCCACAGAACTTCTTCCGGGTCCTTGGTGAGCTGACCGACGACATGCATCATTGGTACCACTCCAAGCGCAGGCAGCACAAATATCTGTCGCGCTGGGTGACGGGCATCCATGTGCACGACTCGGTGGTCGTCCTGGACAAGAACCCGGTGCCACGACCAACAAGATCAAGGGTGGGCGAGGGGTGACCCTCGTCATGCGAAAAGACTGAAGGGATGCCGGAGCCTGATCCGGTCAGAATGGGACGGGCCGGGGCGTTTCGGCCGCAACACAGACAGCAACGAGCGATGACATGACCAACCTCAAGAAAATCAGCATCGACGGGATCGAGGTCGAGGTCGATGGCGCGATGACGATCATCCAGGCGGCCGAGGCCGCTGGGATCGAGGTGCCGCGCTTCTGCTATCATGAGCGGCTGTCGATTGCCGGGAACTGCCGGATGTGTCTGGTCGAAGTTGTGGGCGGCCCGCCAAAGCCTGCGGCAAGCTGCGCGATGCAAGTGCGTGACCTGCGGCCGGGGCCGAATGGGGAGGCGCCGGTCGTCAAGACCAAGTCGCCGATGGTGAAGAAGGCCCGCGAAGGGGTGATGGAGTTCCTGCTCATCAACCACCCGCTCGACTGCCCGATCTGCGACCAGGGCGGCGAGTGCGACCTGCAGGACCAGGCGATGGCCTATGGCGTCGATTTCAGCCGCTACCGGGAGCCGAAGCGCGCGTCCGAGGACCTGAACCTGGGGCCCTTGGTGGAAACCAAGATGACCCGCTGCATCAGCTGCACCCGTTGCGTGCGGTTCACGACCGAGGTCGCCGGGATCACCCAGATGGGCCAGACCGGCCGGGGCGAGGATGCCGAGATCACATCCTATCTGAACGCGACGCTAGATTCGAACCTGCAGGGCAACATCATCGACTTGTGCCCGGTGGGCGCTTTGACATCAAAGCCTTACGCCTTTACCGCGCGACCCTGGGAACTGACCAAGACCGAGACCATCGATGTGATGGATGCTCTGGGGTCGAACATCCGCGTCGACACCAAGGGCCGCGAGGTCATGCGCATCCTGCCGCGCAACCATGACGGCGTGAATGAGGAGTGGATCAGTGACAAGACCCGCTTCGTTTGGGATGGCCTGCGCCGTCAGCGTCTGGACGTGCCCTACGTCCGTGAAAACGGCAAGCTGCGGAAGGCGACCTGGGGCGAGGCGCTGACCATGGCCGCCGCTGCGATGAAGGGGAAGAAGGTCGCCGCGCTGGTCGGCGATCTGGCCCCGGTCGAGGCGGTGTTCAGCTTGAAGACGTTGGTTGAAGGCCTGGGCGGCAAGATCGAATGCCGCACCGACGGGGCACGGCTCCCGGTGGGCAACCGCAGCGCCTATGTCGGCACGGCTGCGATCGAGGATATCGACAGCGCCAAGATGATCCAGTTGATCGGCACGAACCCACGGGTCGAAGCTCCAGTCCTGAACGCGCGCATCCGCAAGGCCTGGGCCAATGGTGCTGTCATCGGGCTGGTCGGTGAAGCCGTTGATCTGACGTATGATTATACCCATGTCGGAACGGACCGTGCGGCACTGGAAAAGCTGTCGTCGCAAGTGATCAGCGATGAGACGAAAGCCAAGCCGACCCTGGTCATTGTCGGTCAGGGCGCGATCAACGAAGCGGATGGCGAAGCGGTTCTGGCGCATGCGATGAAGCTGGCCGAGAATTCGAACTCGAAGCTTCTGATCCTGCATACGGCAGCCTCTCGTGTCGGCGCGATGGATCTTGGCGCAGTCACCGAGGGCGGTCTGGCCATGGCGGTCGAGGGGGCCCAGGTCATCTACAACCTAGGCGCGGACGAGGTGGAGATCAGTCGGGATGGGGCAAATGCTCCGTTCGTGATCTACCAGGGCAGCCACGGCGACCGGGGTGCGAACCGGGCTGACATCATTCTGCCGGGCGCGGCCTGGACGGAGGAGAACGGGCTGTTCGTCAACACCGAAGGGCGGCCGCAACTGGCTCTGCGGGCAGGATTTGCGCCGGGCGAAGCCAAGGAGAACTGGGCGATCCTGCGGGCCTTGTCGGCGGAACTGGGGGCGACGCTGCCCTGGGATTCGCTGGCCGGGTTGCGCGCGGCGCTGGTGAAGGCGCACCCCGTCCTGGGCCGGCCGGTGAAGGCCATGGCCAAGGCCACATTCCGAAATGTTATCAAGGACTTCTACCTGACGAACCCGGTGGCGCGGGCGTCTTCGGTCATGGCTGAGCTTAGCGCCATGGCCAAGGCGCGTGCGACGGCCCCGATGGCGGCGGAATAGGCGCATGGTGCACCCCCGCACCCTGCTTGCCACTCTTGGCACCGCGACTGCGGCGCTGGGGGCTTGCGCGCCTGCCGGAGAGGTGTCAGAGGGACGCGGCCAGCCGGTCTACGAAGGCATACAGACGATCCTGCTTGACGACGACCTTGTCAGCTTCACCGTCGCGATGAGGGGTACTGCGGCGAAGTCGGATGTCGAGGCCTATGGCCGCTGCGCAGCCGCGCAATATGCGCTGGATCGGGGCTACGGGTTCGCCCGCCAGGTGCGGACCATCGTGAAGAAGGACGGGGCAACGTGGATCGGGGATGCGGTCTACCTCATCTCGGCGACTTTGCCAGAGGGCTTGCGCACCATCGACGCCGAGGTGGCGGTGATGGAATGTGAAGAGCTTGGAATACCAACTGTTTGACGTGAGAGGCTGAGATGTCGGAGTTTCTTTCCACGGGGTTCGGAACGGCGGTGCTGATCGCGGCGCAGTCGCTGCTGATCGTGGCCTTCGTGATGATCAGCCTTCTGTTCCTCGTCTACGGCGACCGGAAGATC
>JALOTD010000020.1 GCA_025458105.1 Tabrizicola sp.
GTGGCGCGGTTCGGCAACTGGACCTCGCCCGGTTACACCGTGCCGAAGGTCATCGAGAACTATCAGATGCGCTTCAGCGTGTCCTACCCGAACGAGGAACGCCCCGCCGCCCGCCCGTTCCGTACGACCCCGATGTACGAGGTCTTCGACGGAATGAACGCCGTCTGGGGCGCGCAGTATGGGCTGGAAGTGGTGAACTACCACGCGCTGCCAGGTGAGCCGCGCTACGAGGAGCCGACCTTCAAGCGGTCGAATGCTTGGGAGGCGACGCGTCAGGAAGTCATGGCGGTGCGCGAAGGCGTCGGCATCAACGAGGTGCAGAACTTCGGTAAGTACCTGGTGAAGGGCGCGGACGCGCGGGCCTGGCTGGACCGGATCATGGCGGGCCGCATCCCGCAGCCGGGACGCTTGTCGCTGACGCCGATGCTGGCCGAAAGCGGCAAGATCATCGGCGACTTCACTGTCTCTTGCCTCTCCGAGACCGAGTTCCAGCTGACCGCTTCGTATGGCGCGCAAGGGTGGCACAGCCGCTGGTTCGAACAACATGCAGAACCGGGCGTAAGTATCGAGAATATCTCGGATTCCCGCTCGGGCTTCCAGATCGCCGGCCCCCGCGCTCGCGAACTGCTGTCGCGCGTCACCCGCTCCGATGTCAGCGCCGAGGCGTTCAAGTTCATGGACGTCCGCCGCATGACCGTCGGCATGGCCAACTGCATCGTCCAACGGGTCAGCTACACCGCCGACCTCGGGTACGAGATCTTCACCGACCACATGTCGGTCCGCCACCTGTGGGACGTGCTGAACGCCGCGGGCAAGGACCTTGGCCTGCGCCCCTTCGGAATGCGGGCGATGATGTCGCTGCGGCTGGACAAGTGGTTCGGCTCATGGGGCCGTGAGTTCTCGCCCGACTATACCCCGGCGGAAACGGGCCTCGACCGGTTCATCTCGTGGAACAAGCCCGCGGACTGGATCGGCAAGGCGGCGGCCATGAAGGAAAAGGCCCAAGGCCCGAAGCGCAAGCTGGTGCCGATCATCGTCGACGCCAAAGATGCCGACGTCGTAGCATGGGAGCCGATCTGGCTGGATGGCGCGGTTGTGGGCTGGTGCACCAGCGGAGGCTACAGCCACTGGACCGGCAAGTCGGTCGCGCAGGGTTTCATCCCCGCCGACCGGGTGCAGGACGGCCTTGCGCTTGAGGTCGAGATCCTGGGCGAGCGCCGCCCGGCCCGTGTCCATCTCGCCCCGCTCTGGGATGACGGTGGAAGAATGCGCGCCTAGGCGCCGACTGGCCCGCTTGACAGACGCCTGCGGGCCGGACCACCCTTGGCGATATGGCATCGGTTCATATCCTTGTCCTGGCAGCGGGCGCGTCGTCGCGGATGCGCGGCGCGGACAAACTGTTGCAAAGGGTCGCTGGTCAACCCTTGCTGCGGCATGTGGCCAGCATTGCCAAGGCCACTGGCTCGGAGGTCTGGGTCACGCTGCCTGCAGACGCCAAAGCGCGTCAGACCGCCCTGACTGGACTTGGCGTCAGGGTGGTTCCCGTCCCGGATGCAACGCTTGGGATGTCACGCTCACTCTACCACGGCATAACCGCCATCCGCGCAAAGGCAGGGCCGGACGATGGCGTGATGATCCTGCCAGCGGACATGCCGGACTTCACCGCCGAGGCGCTTGGGACCCTGATCGCACGGTTTCAGGCTGAGCCGAACCTCATTTTCCGGGGGGCCACACCGGACGGACAATTCGGCCACCCTGCCCTGTTCCCCGGGGAAATCTGGCCAGAACTGGCCGTGGTGACCGGTGACCAAGGTGGCAAGACGGTCCTGGAACGGCACAAGGACAAGGTCAGAATTGTAGCCCTGCCTGGTCGAATGGCGCTGATCGATCTGGATACACCGGAAGACTGGGCCGCCTGGCAAGCAGGCGACCCTTAAAACGACTATTCCGCAGCCAGAAGCACCCTTGCTTCGTGGGCCTTCAAAGAAAGACGTGCGCCGGGGAACGCCACCGGATCCGTCGACAACTCTGGGAACAGCGCCAGAAGCTCGTCGCGAACTTCGACTTCCATATCGTTCAGCGCAGCCAAAGCCGGTTGGAAGCTTTCAGTCCAGATCCCGTCCGACTGTACGACCTCATGCCGGTCAAAGAGGATATGGATGTAGGTCACACCCTCGTCTGGCACGACCCGCGCCACTTCTCCCTGCCCGACCAGATGCTTGGCGGGAACCAGCACCTCGGCCTCACCGAACAGAAGTTCTGCCCGAGTCCCTTCGAACAGTACCCGGTGCTGTGGCGAGACAAGCATGGAGCGATCAGGGCCAGACCGGCCAAAGGCAGCTGCAGGGATCCGCACCGGCTGCAATTCCGGCCGAGAGACCAGTTGCGCCCGCGGCAAATGCTTGCCACCAACCCAACGCACCGGTTGCAAACCGCTGTCGCGCGTCACCACAAGATCCCCGGCCTTTAAATCTTCAACCGGAACTTCGCCCCGATCCGTCAGGATCAGCGTCCCGGGGGTGAAGCAGGTGATGTTTTCGATATCATCGAAAGCGATGGTGCCGATGATTTGGCCCCCCGCGACACCACCCGCGTCGTAAATGAAGATCGTCCCGTTCTCGCTGTCCGCCGGATCAAAGACGATCCGTACACGGCTCCAACCATATTCCTGATACAGTCCATCCAGGTTCAGCGTGTCGTTGTCGCCATCCGGTGCGCCCGGACCGTCACCGCCACCAAAAATCGACTCGGCAGGAACAGGGGGAATCGTCGATCCAACCCCCGTGAGCACATCGCCCACGCCAATGAAAATCGTGTCATTGCCTTCGCCAGCTTCGACCGTATCGCCGCCCGCGCCGCCAAAGATGCTGTCTTGGCCAATGCCGCCCGAGATGTAGTCGTTGCCCGTGCCGCCTAGGATGGAGTCGTTGTCGGCGCCGCCAAACAGGCTATCGTTCGCCCCGCGACCATCCAGATAATCGTTGCCTGCGCCGCCATAGAACACGTTCGTGTAGGCGAACCCTGGCACCGAATCCGACCCGTCGAACCCAAAGAGACTGTCGTCGAAATTCGACCCGATCAGTCCATCTACGCCGGCGAAAGCGTCGCCTTCGGCATGGCCACCGCTCCCCGGACCGCCGTTCAGATCGATGACGACGCCGGCGTCAGAAGCGGAATAATCGGCAACGTCGTTGCCGGTGCCACCTTCCAGAAGATCTGCACCGACCCCGCCGATCAGAGTGTCGTCACCGGCCTGGCCAAACAGCGAGTCGTTACCTATGCCGCCAACAAGGCTATCGTTGCCGGCGCCACCTTCCAGCCGATCGTTGTCGGCTTCGCCAAGCAGTGAGTCATTGCCCTCGCCGCCTACCAGGCTGTCCGCCCCGATGCCCGCCTGAATGAAGTCGTTCCCGGCCCCACCGTCAACGGTGTCCGCGTCCGAATTGTCGGGTGTTGCCACAATCGGCGTGAACTGCACGTCCGACACCCAGATCGCCTGGTTGTTCCCCGTTCCGACGTCGCGATACTGGATCACGATGTAAGCGACCGGCCCCGCGACCTGCACCAGGATCGACCCGTCCGGGTTGCTTTCCAGCGTGTTGTCGCCTGTCGCCCGAACTGTGTTGCCAGTGATATCCAGTTCCGGGTTATCGCCGACCTCGGTGATTGTGACGGGAACCAGGTTCCCGTTCGCGTCGTAAGCAAGAATCGTGACTTCATCGATGAAGGCGTTCGTCGCGTCGCCCGTATCGATGTCGGTGATCGCGAAGGTGACGTTGGTCACCTCGCTCGCGTAGCCACTGTTCGGAACGGCGTTGAAGCCGATCGTCATCTCGCTGACACCGGCGCCACCTGGCCGGGAAAGGAACGCGCTGGAGGTGGGGTCATAGGTCTGACCCGCGAACTGATAAATCGTGTCGGTGTCTTCGATCTGGAAGTTCGAGGTCGGCGGATCTTCAGAATAGGTGATCTCTACCTGGACCGCGCTGGCAATCGTGTCGGTAAAGCCACCTTCGACCGGTTGCCCGTCGGTCCGCCCATTCGAGGTCCAGTCGAGCGTCTGGCCAGGAAGTGTCGGCGGTGGGGTAACCACCGGGGCGGTGTCTGGCCCGGCGTCGATCACATCATCACCGGCACCGCCGGAGATCTGGTCGCTGCCAAAACCGCCGACGATGGTATCGGCACCGTCTCCGCCGGAAAGCAGGTTGTCGCCGTCATTCCCGACCAGCGAGTCCGCCTGGTTAGAACCGACAATCCCTTCGACGGACAGGATGGTATCCCCTGCGGCATCGCCTCCGGACTCTGCCAGCGTATCGGCCAGGTTCACAGTGACCGCACCCGCCGAAGCGCTGTAGTCGACAACGTCAAACCCGGCGCCGCCGATCAGCGAATCGCCCGAGCCGCCGCCAATCAGCGTATCATTGCCCGATCCGCCTTCCAGTGAGTCTACACCACCGCCACCGTCCAGCCGATCGCTGTCAGCGCCGCCGAAGAGGCGATCCGCATCCGAACCGCCGAACAGAGAGTCCACCCCGAAGCCACCCAGAAGCGTGTCCGCCCCCGCATCTCCGACCAGGGAATCGTTTCCGGTTCCGCCGTCCAGCGAATCGGCGCCATCGCCACCAACCGCTGAATCGTTCCCGGCGCCACCCGAGAGGATGTCGCCTTCGGTGCCACCATCCAAAAAGTCGTTGCCGTCGCCCGCGAGCAGCGAGTCGATGCCGGCGCCGCCCACCAGACTGTCGTTGCCAGTTCCGCCAGAAAGCGAGTCTGCCCCAGCACCACCAATCAGCGTGTCATTCCCTGCACCGCCGGACAGAGTGTCAGTGCCGTCACGCCCATCAAAAATGTTGTTCTCTGCATCGCCGATGATCGTATCAGCGAAGGACGAGCCGATGATGTTCTCGATACTGACCAAAGTGTCGGTGTCGCCGTCACCGCCAGCCTGGGGGTTCGCGGTATCCGTGGCGCCGCTCAGGTCTGCCAAGATCGCTGCGCTACTGGCCGAGTAGCTGACCGAGTCGCTTCCGATGCCGCCAAACAGTTGGTCGGCGCCGTTGTTGTTCGTCTCGAGGAAGAGGTCGTCGCCCTCACCACCGCTCAGCGAGTCAGCCCCAAGTCCGCCCGTAATCGAGTCATTTCCGTTGCCGCCGTCAATCGTATCGGCTCCATCGCCGCCATCGATGGAGTCGTTTCCAGCGCCGGCTGAAAGGAAGTTGTTACCCACATTGCCGGTGATCGTGTCGTTTCCGGTACCGGTCAGAACGTTCTCGATGTTCAGCAGGGTATCCGTGCCCTGACCCGTTGCACTCCCAGTAGCCAGGTTGACGTTCATCGATGTCGTGTTGACGTCGAACGTCAGAACTCCCGTACCCGATCCGGGTCCGCCAGCAGCCAAGTCGATGATGTAACGGCTGTAGTCCGCCGTATCAGTGCCCGCACCGCCATCAAGAGTATCGTTGTCAGTATCGTTGCCGCCGATCAGCGAGTCGGTGTCGTTCCCGCCAAAGATCGAGTCGGCTCCGGTTCCACCGTCAAGCAGATCGTTACCGCCGCCGCTTCCTGCAGCTGTCCCACCACGAATGGTATCGTTTCCGCCGGCGCCCCAGATGATGTCGTTCTGACTGCCACCAGAGTTATCCCCGTTGTGCGCAGCACCAGCGTTGGTACCTTCGATGGTTGCCATTTTCTCTGCCCTCTGCCTCTATCGCGCGATCAAACCCGAACTCCGTGGCCATTTCTGGCCGGGATTCGGCTGGTTTCTGGCATTCTTTGTGCCTTTACCAACATTTCAGACCGCATTTCCCACGAACTCAACTTCCAGGTGCCACCAGAGACACCCACTCAACCTTCGCTTCTAGACGCCCTCGGTCACGTCTGCCGCTATCACTGTCTGCCGCGCTGGCGTATAGGCAGCGCGCCCGGCTTCCGTCTTCAGCTCAGGAAAGATCTCATAAATCTCCAGCCGCTGGGCATTGCCCATCGTCTTCAAGGACTGGTCGTCGGGCTGGAAGCTTTCCGTCCAGATCCCGTCAGCAAGCACGACCTCGTGCCGGTCACACATGAAGTGGATGTAGGTCGTGCCGCTGGACTGAACCGTATGTACACCCTTGGCGACCAGATGCTTGGCTGCCACCAGAACCTCACGATCGGCAAACCGAACGGTGGTGCGGTCGTTTGCGACCAACACACGGTGGTTTGGCGAAACCATCATGTCACGCTCAGGCAAACCTTTGCCAAGTGCTCCCTGGCGGATGAAGACCGGCAGAAGATGCGGTTCTGCCTGAAAGTCCTGCAAGAACATCTGCGTCTTGCCGACCCAGCGCACGGTCTGAATTCCGTTGTCGCGTGTCACAACGCGGTCGCCAGCGGCCAGGTGCTCAACCGGTAACTCGCCCCGATGCGTGGTGACCATCGTGCCCGGAGTAAAGCACGGCGTACAGCGATCCGAGTGCGCAACACCAGGCAGCGCACAAGCATCCGTCCAAAGGCCGATATGACCAGGCTCGACTTTGTCCACCATCTTTTCGATGCCCCAGCTTCCGAAAGGCCCGCATGCACGCGGCTTTTGGAGTGGCAGGATACCTGCGGAAGGACATGCAAGAAAAGAACAAAATCCGGCAGAGCCCAGACTGATCTACCCACGATGCACCTGCCAGATGAGAGGTGCGCACTCCTGCCACGGCCGATTTGGCGATCGCTCGGATCGGCGCTCAGACCCGCGCAACATTAACCAAATATTAACCTATTGGAAACAAACTGTTATCAACTTTAAGTGGTGGAGAGGGCAGTCAAACAAACTTAAGTTTGTCGGTGCGGCCTGCAACTCTGGGCTGATTGGCGCTCATGTGCTTGAACACATCTGGCTACGCGGCCTGTTGCCGAAGTGTTTCCACAACGGCCAGATTCGCAGCAAATCCAAGCATACTGACCGAGATCTGACACAGAAAGGCACGAATCATCTGTGCCGGTAACCCCGGCTCTCGCTCTGGCTGGTGCCCAAGGTCGGACTCGAACCGACATGCCTTGCGGCGACGGATTTTGAATCCGCTGCGTCTACCATTCCGCCACTCGGGCCACCGGCACCGGGTCTAACGTCTTGGCCCGGCGGCGTCAATCAGAGGTCGTCGGTCTGGAACGTGTCGCAATCGGCCATCTGGCCGGATTGCAGCCCAATCATGAACCAGCGCGACCGCTGCTCCGAGGTGCCATGGGTGAAGGTATGCGGCATCGGGCGCTGACCGGCGTTCCTCTGCAGGGTATCATCGCCGATCTGGCGGGCGGCGTTGACCGCCTCTTCCAGGTCGCCGCGTTCGACGACGCCCAGGGTCTGTGCCGCCTCCCGCGCCCAGATGCCGGAGAGGCAGTCGGCCTGCAGCTCGATGCGAACCGAAATCGCGTTCGAGTCCGCCTGGCTGGATTGCTGGCGGATCCGGTTGGCCTGGCCGAGGATGCCCAGTTCGTTCTGGATGTGGTGGCCGATCTCGTGGGCGACGACGTAAGCCGCCGCGAAGTCGCCCCCCGCGCCCAGACGCTGGTGGAGGGTCGTGAAGAAGGCGGTGTCGAGGTAGACCTTGCGGTCGGCAGGGCAGTAGAAGGGTCCCGTCGCCTCGGAGGCACCACCGCAGGCCGACCGGGTCGCTTCTTTGAACAGGACGAGGGTGGCCGGGCGGTAGGTCCGGCCAAGCTGGTCCTGGAAGACGCGGGTCCAGATTTCCTCGGTATCGGCGAGGACGACCGAGACGAAGTCACCCTCGGCGCGATCTTCGGCGGTCAGTTCGGTCGGGGTGGACGAGGTCGGGCCATCCAGCCCGCCGGGGCCGAGAAGCTGGCTGGGATCAACACCCAGAAAGAGCGCGAGAAGGACCACGATCACCGCCCCGGCCCCGCCGATTCCGCCCACACGGGCGGCCCCGCCACCGCCACCCTGACGGCGGCGATCCTCGATGTTGGAGCTTCCGCGACGACCTCTCCAGTCCATGGCTTCCCCCTGGGTGGCCCGGCTGTCCACGCGTGGACATCTGGGGCGCACGCAACAAAATCAACGGCTTGACGTTTCGCGTTCATGCGGTCTTAACCACGAACGCATCGCCTGCCCGAGCAGTCTAGCCGCAACTGGTCGGTGTCGGAAGCGGCAAAGCGGGGGAACAAGCGCGTGACTTTCCCCGCGGCCCCTTTCCAGTGCCGCCCACCGCGCCTATGGTCCGCTGCACCTGCCAAAGCCGGGACTGCCGCGATGACCTTGACCTCTGCCCGCCTGACGCTTTTTGCCATGCTTGGCTCGGCCGCCCTTCTGGGCGGAGCCTTTGCCTTTCAGTACATCGGCGGGCTGGCACCTTGCCAACTGTGCCTGTGGCAGCGCTGGCCGCATGCGGTGGCGATCGTTATCGGGGTAATCGTGCTAACGACCGGCTGGCGCGGTCTGGCGTGGCTGGGCGCGCTAGCGGCGTTGGCCACCGCCGGGATCGGAGGCTTTCATGTGGGCGTGGAGCAAGGCTGGTGGGAGGGACTGGCGACCTGCACTGCGGGCTCGATCAGCGGGATTTCAGCGGCCGATCTGTTGAACCCTGCCGCCGATGTCGCGGCCCCAGTGCGCTGCGATGCGATTGCCTGGTCGATGCTGGGAATCTCGATGGCAGGCTGGAACGTCATCGCGTCGCTTGGGCTGGCCGGGATCTGGGTCGCGGCGGCGTTGCGTCGGGTCTAGACCCCGACCCCGGGCCTGTCGCGGTGTCGTGTATACGCAACACGGGCTGACGAAGACGTCCTGGCCGGTTTGCCCTATACTCAGGCTTAATGTATTCTGAAAGCGGTCCAATACTCAAAAAGGATATCAGATGCGCCTACCTGTCATCGCCGTCCTTGCACTTTCGGCAAATATCGCCGTCCCAGCCCAAGCCTTCGACGTTCGGGGTGCTACGGTCACACTCGAAAACCGTGACAATTCGGAACTCGTCCTGGACCAGCAGCACTTCACGGGCGATATCGAACTTTCGTTCGGTGCCGAGTTCAGCCTGCAATTGGGCGTAAAGAACGCAAACTATGAGGAATTCGGGCCCGGCTCTTTTGGATCGCGCGGGCACGAGGCGCATTTGATCTGGCGTCCGCAGCAGGTCGAAGGTCTGGCTCTGGGCGCCTTTGTGGGCGAAGAAAGTTTCGGCAACTGGTGGAGCTTCTACGGCATCGAGGCGAAGTATCAGGTTGCGGGCTTTGATGCCGAAGCCGCCATCGTCGACTACAATGGCCCGACAGAATTTTCCTATTCGGCCACGCACACGACGCTGGAACTTGGGTACAGCTTTGCCGACCGCTACCGAGTCTTTGCGGGCCACACCGCCTATGACGAAGATGGAGTCGGTGTCTGGGTGACCAACACCTATGTCGGAGGCTCGGCCCGGGTCTATGACGGGATCAGCATCTACGGCAGTTTCGGCACGAACGACTATGATGGCGGGACCGACGAGGACGTCGTCACCCTTGGCTTGCGCTATGACTTCGGCGGTGGCGTGACGTTCGGCCAGCGCAGCTATACCGACCTCTTGCCGACGAACTGAAGTCAGGTCAGACAAGGTTTGGCGCAGGCGGCTCCGTCTGCGCCATTTTCTTTGGCGGTCAGCCGCACAGCCGCTGGTGTTCCTGGATTGCGAAACGGTCAGTCATCCCGGCAACGTAATCGGCCACGGTGCGGGCAAGATCGGTCTCGTCCTTCGCGGCCTCGACGTCGGGTTGCCATTCGGGCGGAAGCAGCCCGGGCTCGCGCAGGAAGAGCGGGAAGAGCTCGTCAAGCTTGCGGGTGACCTCGGCGCGGACCTCCATCACCGAAGGCGCGCGGTACATGCGGTGGAAGAGGAAGCTGCGGACCGCCTTCAGTTCCTGGTAGAGCGGTTTGGAAAAGCGGATGATCGTTGTCCCCATGTGGCGGATCTCGTCCACAGATTTCGGCTGCGCGCTGGTCAGCCGGTTCTGGGCCACGGCAATCACATCCTCGACCATCCGCCCGAAGACGCGGCGGAGCGCTTCGTGCCTGCGGCGCATCTTTTCCAGGCCCGGATAGGCGCGGTCTACCTCCTCAAACGCGGGGCCGGTGACGGGAAGCTCCATCAGGTCGTCTTCGGTGAAAAGGCCCGAGCGCAATCCGTCGTGCAGGTCGTGGTGCGAATAGGCCACGTCATCGGCAATGGCGGCGACCTGCGCCTCGGCACTGGCATGGGTATCCAGTTCCAGGTCCCATTGGGCGTTCACCTCCGCCAGCGCATAGGGCAAGGGACCGTCATGCTTTTTGTCGGCATTGGGGCCAGTGACGGGACCGTTATGTTTCGCAATGCCTTCAAGGGTTTCCCAAGACAAGTTCAACCCGTCGAAATCGGCATAGTGGCGTTCGAGCCGCGTCACGATCCGCAGGGCCTGGGCGTTGTGGTCAAAGCCGCCATAGGGGGCCATGAGGCGCTCCATCGCGTCTTCGCCGGTATGGCCGAAGGGGGTGTGGCCCAGGTCGTGGGCCAGCGCCACGGCCTCGGCCAGGTCGGTGTTCAGCCCCAGGACCCCGGCTATGGTGCGGGCGACCTGCGCCACCTCGATCGTGTGGGTCAGGCGGGTGCGGTAGTAGTCGCCCTCATGTTCGACAAAGACTTGCGTCTTGTGCTTCAGGCGGCGGAAGGCCGAGGAATGGATGATCCGGTCCCGGTCGCGCTGGTAGGGCGAGCGGAAGGAGGACAGCCGTTCGGGCCAAAGCCTGCCGCGGCTGGCATCGGGTTGGCAGGCGAAGGGGGCGAGCATGCGGGGCTTGTCCTTGTGGGGCGCGGTCAGGCCCCATATATTTCCCGCAGACGCCGAAGGATACGGGAACAGTCATGGAACTGACGCTGCCGCCGAAAGTCACTGACCGGGCCTTTGCGAGGCTCGCCGAGATTGCCGAAGCCACGGGCGAGGTGAAACCGCTGCGTGTGGCGGTCGATGGCGGGGGCTGTTCGGGTTTTCAGTATTCGATCACGCTGGACGAACCTGCCGCCGACGATCTGGTGCTGGAAAAGGACGGCCAGCGCGTTCTCGTCGATCAGGTTAGCCTGCCCTTCCTGGCCAATGCAGTGATCGACTTCACCGATGAGCTGATCGGAGCGCGCTTTGTGGTGCAAAACCCCAACGCGACCTCAAGCTGCGGCTGCGGGACAAGCTTCTCGATCTAGCCAGCGGTTTCTGTCGGGCTGGTGGTGTCGAGCTCGCGTCTGAGGATCGTCTTGACCTCGACGTCACGCCAGTAATTCGAGTGCCCCCCGAGGTTCACGGCAATTTCGTCGGGGGAAGTCTTGCGGACATGGGTGCCGATGAAATCGTCGACCCGGAAGATGTTGACCCAGCGCCGGACACCGGGGGGCGGCATGGTCAGCTCGGGGAATGAAGTCGGGAAGTAGCGATGGTAGAGGTGGCGCCAAGGCGAGCCCATGGTGATCAGACTGATCTTGCGGGTGTCGTTTGCCCAGTTCTGCGCCTCGGCACCCAGCACGTTCAGCGCGATCACTGTGCCCTGGCTGTGCGAGATAAAGTCGATGCGGTCGGGCTCTTCGGTATCGACGAGGTCGGCGACCAGACTGCGCAGGCGGCTCTGGATCCGCAGACGGAAGGCATAGCCCTGGTCAAGCGGAAGGGTCGCCTTGCGCAGCCGCGAGAGAACCGGGAGGGCAACCTCGGCAAAGGTGCGGCTGGGACCGGCGTCGGGGCGGCGGCGCCAGTGCAGGTCGTTCAGATAGATGATGACGTCGCCGCCAACATTGATCCCCTGAGAGAGGGGGCGCAGCAGTACAGGAACGCCGAACGCCACGGCAGCCACGACCCAGGTCAGGAAGGAGTTCGTGTTGAGTTCCAGCCAGCAGGCAAGCTTGCCTGTCGGGTCGCCGACGCAGTGGGCCGGATCGGCGAAGGCACTGGTGGCGATCAGCCAGAGGATGGCCATCGGCATGGCGGCAAGCGCACCACAGATCAGCCCGGGAACGATCAGCCGCGCGGCTTCGGCAATGCGGTCGGGATCATCCATGTAGCGGGTGGGCCGAAGCCTGCGGAAGACGGATTGACGGTAGCGCCAGGCAATCACGCCGGTCAGGATGAGGACGGCCAGAGTAGCGACCGAGGCCCAGATGCCGCGAAGCGAGGTGGCGAAGAGGCCAAGCTGCGGGTCAAAGGCGCCACACAGCTCCGCCAGTTTTGAGAGCCAGCTGCACCCGCTGGCCGTCTCGGTCGTGGTGGCCCAGATCGGGCCGGGGCCAACCTTGTCATAGGTGGCCGCGATGGCCGCCCAGCCCAGGCCGATCAGAAGGAACCACAAGAGCGTCATCAGCGACAGCGTCGGCATCAGGATGTCCCGGTGGTGACGCGGGTCGGCCCTGACGACGAGAGCAAGCCAGCGCAGACCGAACATCAGGGTGACCAGGGCTATTCCGCTCCAGATCATGACCATAAGGCCCTGCAGGCGCATGGCGTGAAGGAACGGGCCTGCCATATGCGCCGAAAGGCACTCTGCCCGTGAAATCTTGCCCGCGTCCTGTGGTATTGCGGGCTTTTCGAGAAGAGGTTTCCAGGAACAGAGCGCGCTGCGGAACTGGGCGTCGAGCCAGGGGATCACGAAGGCCGACCTTTTGTCGGGCGGTTGAGCGGGGAGCGCCTCGTCCGCGGACGCCTGTTTCAAGCGGTCAAGGACGGAGCTGGCACGTTCGGCACGTTCGGCCCGCACGCTTTCTTCGGGTTCAACGACCGGGGACGGTGCGACATGGTCAAGCGCGGTGAACAGCAAGAGAAGCAGCCCCATCAGGCCGAGATAGGCCCCCATGTGCCGCAAGAGGAACGAGAGGCTGTAGGTGTGCAGGCGGAACGCCAGGGCAAGGCAGCACACGGCTGTCAGCACAGACACAAGATTTGTGTCGTCCCCCAGAAGGATGATGAACCCAAGGCCGAACAATAGTGTAATGTTGATGGCGAGGATCGGACCGTGGATCGCCAGAGCCGCTCCGCGCGCAAGGCCGCGCAAAACGGCCTGCCAACGCGACGTGAGGTCTGGAAAGACAGTCAAAGCATTCTCACGCACGACATGCGCAAGCCCAAGCATGACCCGGCCAAGTCCTACGACCAGGGCCGGGGCCGAAGAGGCAAAGCCGCCGACATCGCCCCAGTAGAAGTCACTGATCACCCTCTCGGGGCTGTCCTGGGCGGGGAATGGCCCGCGGAATTTCCGGAACCGGGTCAGCCGGGCGGGATAGGTTGCGGCCAGCCTGTCGCTGCCCATGGCCACCGTCTCGAACAGCTGGAAATCGTCTGAAGCCCGGCGGCGAAACTGCGTCTCTTCCGGCTGTGGTGTCGAATTGTCAGCAGCCGTCCCACCGTCCAGCGCAGCCGCCACAAGGTCTGAACTTTCACCGGCGGCGCGGATGCCCACACCATGTACGACGACGATCAGTTGCTTGTTCGGGGTCTCGGACGTCCTGGGTTGCATTCCTTGGCACCTCGACTGCATGACGCAAGGTCAATCTAGCATGGCGGAGTGCTTTCCTTGCGCGAAAAAGCCGTCAAGCGGGCTTGCCTGACCGCCGCTTGCCTGAAAGAAAGGGGCATGCTTCTGGCCAGCTTCAACATCAACGGCATCAAGGCGCGGGCGGAGGCTCTGCCCGCCTGGATGGCGCAGGCAAATCCGGACGTGGTCTGCCTTCAAGAGATCAAATCGGTCGACGAAGCCTTTCCCCGGGCGGAATTCGAGGCAATGGGCTACCAGGTGGAAACGCATGGGCAGAAGGGCTTCAACGGGGTGGCGATCCTGTCGAAGCTGCCCTTGCGCGATGTGCGTCGGGGGCTGCCAGGTGACCCGGAAGACGAACAGGCGCGCTGGATCGAGGCGGTGGTCGATGCCGGGCGACCTGTGCGCGTCTGCGGGCTGTATTTGCCGAACGGCAACCCGGCGCCGGGGCCGAAGTATGACTACAAGCTTTCCTGGATGGCGCGGATGGAAACGCGCGTGCGGCAGCTTTTGGCTACGGAAGAGCCGTTCGTGGCTTTGGGCGACTACAACGTGATCCCGCAGGCCGTGGATGCCGCGAAGCCTGAGGCCTGGGTTACTGACGCGCTCTACCTGCCCGAAAGCCGGGCTGCCTTTCGCCGGATGTTGAACCTTGGACTTACCGAAGCTATCCGCACGCGGCATGCCGGACCGGGTGTCTATACGTTCTGGGACTATCAGGCCGGGGCCTGGGAGCGGAACAACGGCATCCGGATCGACCATGTCCTTCTCAGCCCGCAGGCCGCCGACCGGCTGGAAGATGCGGGCATCGACAAGGCTGTACGCGGGGGCGACAAGCCGAGCGACCATGTTCCGGTCTGGGTGAAGCTGGCGGCGTGAGGCGCCCGAAGGCCGTCCGGCAGTCTTGCCGACCCGCCGCCGAAGTTTCATGCCTCGGCCCCACGTGGAGTTGCGGTCAACACGCAAACGCAAGCTTGGCGAAGTTTGAACCGGTGGCCGTAGGCAGTGGCGGATCAGCCCAGTGTGACGTCGTGGTCGTACAGCCAGTCAAAGCGGCTGAGCATCGTGCCGGGTGAGACGCGTCCCAGAAGGCGGAGGCCGGTGTGCCCGATCACCCGGGGCAGGCCCGACAGATGGTAGGCGCGGGCATTGACATTTGCGGCCGAAACGATGCGGCTGGTGCGCGGTTTGCGGGTGGTCTGATAGGCCAGCAGGGCGGCGCGGGGCGTGTCGTGGCGGGACAATGCATCCGCCAGCACCCAGGCATCCTCTAGCCCCATGCTGGCCCCTTGTGCCAGGAAGGGCAGCGTCGGGTGGGCAGCATCCCCAAGGATCACCGCGCCGTTGGGGCTGACCCAGGTTTCCGCGACCTTGTGCCGGAAAAGGCCCCAGAGCCAGGGGTCCTGCACTTGATCGAGCCAGCCGCGGGCGCGGGGAGAGAACCCTTCGAAGGCAAGCCGCAGGTCGATTGGATCGTCACGCAGCGTCCAGCTTTCCTCGGCCCATTTCTGCCGTTCCTCGACCGCGACGATGTTGCGCAAGGTGCCGCCGCGCAGGGGATAGCTGACGAGGTGACGGCCAGGGCCCATATGGACCTCGGCCGCCGGGGCGGCACCCGGTTCGCATGGGATCACGGCACGCCAGGCGACCTGGTGGGTGAAAAAGGGCTGCTCTGCGCCATTCAAGGCGGCGCGGGTGTGCGAATGAAGGCCATCGGCGCCGATCAGTAGCCCGGTCTCGATGCGCTCGCCCGTCTCGAGCGTCACCGCGGGCTTCGGGCCGGAGAGGTCGACTGCTGCGACCCGAGACAGCAGACGCAAGGTGACCCCAGCCTCTTCGGCCCCCCGCAAGAGAAGCGCGATCAGGTCGGCGCGGTGCAGGAAATGGTAACCCTGACCGGGCCGGAGGCGGGCAAGGTCAAGCCGAGCGACGGGGTCGCCGGTCGGTCCATCGACAAGTTGCACGGCTTCGGCCCGCGTGGAGGCCGCGTCCAGCGCCTCCTTCAAGCCAAGCGCGCGCAGCACGCAAGCCCCGTTGGGCGAGATCTGCAGCCCCGCGCCGATCTCTCGGATCGCGTCGGCCTGTTCCAGAACGGTGACCGATGCACCGCGCAGGGCAAGCGCCCTTGCGACCGCCAGCCCCGCGACCCCTGCCCCGATGACAGTGACGGATCGGCCAATCAAGCTCATTCGCAGACCTTTCAAAGTGAAAACGCCGGACCCAGGGGCCCGGCGTCAAATGCACTCATACAGCGCCGAGCGGGCCATCACTCGTCGCGATGCACCTTCTCGCGGCGTTCATGCTTTTCCTGGGCTTCCAGCGTCATCGTGGCGATGGGGCGGGCGTCCAGCCGCTTTAGGCTGATCGGTTCGCCGGTGACCTCGCAATAACCGAATTCGCCATTCTCGATCCGGCGCAGGGCTGCGTCGATCTTGGCCACCAGCTTGCGCTGACGGTCGCGGGTGCGCAGCTCAAGAGCACGGTCGGTTTCTTCGGATGCGCGGTCGGCGATGTCAGGGACGTTACGACCGCTGTCCTGCAGGCTGTCGATGGTCTCTGCGGACTGGTCGAGAAGTTCCTGCTTCCACGTGAGCAGCTTGCGGCGGAAGTATTCCAGCTGCCGGTCGTTCATGAAGGGCTCGTCCTCGGCGGGACGATAATCGTCAGGCAGGAAAACTTCGGCCTTCATCGAAACTCTCTCCTTCGTGCCGGAACCATCCGACAGGTGGGCTTCTGTCATGACAAGCTCCTGTTCCGGCGCATGTAGCCCAAGCCATGAGGATTGTCACTAGCGGTTGCGACATTTTCTGGGCAGCGGTAGGGTTTGTGAAAGACGGCTACGCAGGATATTGAAAGCGCTATGAAATTCGGAACGACTTCGACCTATGTCGCATCTGAGGATCTGGCGATTGCGGTCAATGCCGCCGTCACCCTGCAGCGGCCCCTACTAGTGAAGGGGGAACCCGGAACCGGCAAGACAGAGCTTGCGCGGCAGGTGGCGGCGGGGCTGGACCTGCCGCTGATTGAGTGGCACGTCAAGTCTACAACCAAAGCGCAACAGGGACTTTACGAGTACGACGCAGTCAGCCGGTTGCGGGACAGCCAATTGGGCGACGCGCGGGTGCATGAGGTGCAGAACTACATCCGCAAGGGCAAGCTCTGGCAGGCGTTCGAAGCAGATCACCGGGTAGTGCTGTTGATCGACGAGATCGACAAGGCGGACATCGAATTTCCCAACGACCTGTTGCAGGAACTGGACCGGATGGAGTTCCACGTCTACGAGACGGGCGAGACCGTGCGCGCCAAGCACCGGCCGGTGGTCATCATCACCTCGAACAACGAAAAGGAACTGCCCGACGCCTTCCTGCGGCGCTGCTTTTTCCATTACATCCGGTTCCCGGATGCCGACACGCTGGCGGCGATTGTTCGGGTGCATTTCCCCGACATCAAGGACAAGCTGCTGACCGCAGCGCTGACCCAGTTCTACGAATTGCGCGAGGTGCCGGGGCTGAAGAAGAAGCCCTCGACCAGTGAAGTATTGGACTGGTTGCGGCTTCTGTTGGCCGAGGATCTGGCGCCGGAGGACTTGCGGAAGGACCCGAAGTCCGCCCTGCCCCGGCTGCATGGCGCGTTGTTGAAGAACGAACAGGACGTGCAGCTGTTCGAGCGGCTGGCCTTCATGGCGCGGGGGCAGCGCTAGTCGCGCAGGCGGATGCGGATTTCGGTGATCCAGTCGTCGGACGGCGGGCCTGCGTCATTGTGAAAAATCTCCATGCGCGCGCCAAACCGATCTCCCTCAGGGGTTTCCTCGACATCCCACTGCACCTTCCGGACCTTGGACCATTCGATGAGCATGATGGTGACGTCATACAGCTCGTCCGGATGACCATGATGGCGGATGCTGATGTAACGGCCGGCAGGCAGGGTTTCGAAGCTGAGATCGCCGTTGGCGGTCGTACCGGGCGCGACCGGATAGCCAAAGGCCATCTGCATGTCGCAGGCCATGCTGATCCGGTCATAGCGCAAGAACCCCGGACCGGTGGCGGCGATGCCTTGCGCTGCCATCACATCGCGGACAGCATCAATGGTGGCGGGTCCGTTGGTGGCCAGGCTGTCCATCGGCACCTCGGCGCGCCGCACCAGCACAGGCTGCGGCAGATGAGTGACGATCTGCGGAAGCGTCAGGCTGCCCTTCAGGTTGGGATAGGCGGTCATTTGGTACCTTCCGCGCTGTGATTGGCATCATGGCGGCGCCGGGCCTCGGCAAGGTCTTGCGCCACGGCGCCGACCTTCGCGGGGGGCAGCGTCGGGTAGACCGTGCCGATCCCGTTCAGACGCAAAAGCAGGTCTTCGAGGATCGAAAAGCTGGAGAGCCAACCCGACTGATGGCCGCGCCAGTTCTCTTCGTCCGGGAAACCGGTCTGCAGGAAATGCAACCGGGTGCCCTGCCCTTCTGCAGTCAGGGTCAGCGAGATGACCGACTGCACGCGGAACATCGGAAAGCGGTAGGAAAACATCAGCCGCAGGTAGGGCACGATTTCGTGATAGGTGCCACCGATCCAGTGCGGCTGGCCGTCCTTTTCCATGTTGAAACGCCAGTTGCCGCCGGGGCGGAAGTCGATCTCACAGGTCGTCAGGTGATGGCCTTCCGGCCCCCACCAGGCCGAGACAAGGCGCGGGTCGGACCAGAGCGCGAAGGTGAAGGCAGGCGTGGCGGCGAAATGGCGGTCGAGCGCGAGAAGGTTCGAATGGGTCATCTGGCGTTCTCCTCGAAAAGCCGCTTGCGCGCGGCTTCAAGATCGTGGCCGACCCCGTCGATATCGGTCTTTTGCGGCAGCCTGGGCCATAACGTACCCACTCCGTGCATCGCCAAAAGCGCCTCACCCATGACGCGGATTGCCTGGGGCCAACCCCGTTCGTGTTCGCGTCGGGCCTGGGTGTCAGGGAAGCCGGTCTGCAGGAAGTGAAGGCGCGTGCCATTGCCGTCGGGCGCCAGGTCGACCGAGATGACCGAGAAGAAATCGGTCCCTTCGAAGTGGTAGGAATAGACCAGCCGGTGGGTCGGTTCGACCTCGTGGTAGGTCCCGCTGACATGTTCCGTGATCTGGCCCTTGACGTTGCGGAGCGACCAGCGACCGCCAGGCCGCAGATCGACGGCAATATCGTAGGCCCGAAATCCGTGGCTGGAGCCGAACCATGACCGGATCAACTCGGGCCGGGTCCAGACGGCCCAGACCAGCGCCGGTGGTCCCGCAAATCGGTGGGTCAACCGTAGGGCATTTGCGCTATTGTCGTCCATTCCTTGCCGCCTCCTCGTTCAGGCGGTCGATCAGGGCGTCCATCCGGTCGAAGGCACCCTGCCAATACTGTCGGTAGTGGTCGATCCAGTTGGCGGCGCGCTGCATGCCTTCGGGGTTCAGGTGCACGGGCCGCGTCTTGGCCACCCGTTCGCGGCGGATCAGGCCTGCTTCTTCCAGAACCCGCAGATGCTTGGAAATACCCGGCTGTGACAGGGAATTCGCCTCGACCAGCGCGGTCACAGTCTGCGCGCCATCGGCAATCTGCGCCAGGATCGCCCGACGCGTCGGGTCGCCCAAGGCGAGAAAAGTGCGGGAGAGCGGATCAGACATCCAATTACCCTTTCGTTATATTTCTGATTAGTAATCTTATGCAGCCCTGCTGTCCAGACCGAATCACTGTCACGCACCGAAAGACGCGCTTTCGCGGTGATCGAATGTCGGAATTGTAATATTGCGTGACACCGCAGGATACATCCTGCGCCCCCGATCACTTGAACCCCGAGGGATAGTGGTCGGAAAAATCGATCTTTTCCGCGAATTGACTCGGTCACAGAAACGGCAGGACACTCATGGTTGCCCCATCTGCCGGGGCGCTGCCACATCGGGTCTGCCAATGCGCCTGCCCCTTCTTGCCGTCGCGCTTTGCGCGCTTACGGCCTGCGCTCCGCCTGCGCAGGTGTCGAAGAACCGTCCCCTGGTCGAGACCGGGGTGGGCTTCGGCAGGCTGTCGTCGGCCTCGCTGCCAAGCGCTGGAGCCACGGGCTCGTCACTGGCCCGCGATTTCCTGGACCTGACCTTTGCCATGGAAAGTGGACGGGGCCTGGACCGTTTCACCCGGTTCGAAGGACCGATCACCGTGGCGATCACGGGCGATGCGCCTGCCTCGGCGGCGCGGGACCTGGGGGCGCTGATCGGACGGCTGCAAAGCGAGGCCGGCATCGACATTCGTCCCGCCAGCGGCGGCGCGGCCACAATCACTGTCGAATTCGCCGACCGCAGTGTGCTGCGCCGCCTCGCCCCGCAGGCTGCCTGCTTTGTGGTGCCGAACGTCGGCTCGCTTGCTGACTATCGCCGTTTGCGTGGGTCGCCCCAAGTTGATTGGGCCGAGGTGACCGAACGTCGTCAGGCTGCAATCTTCATCCCGTCCGATACCAGCCCGCAGGAAGTGCGCGACTGCCTGCATGAGGAACTGGCCCAGGCGCTTGGTCCGCTGAATGACCTTTACCGGCTGTCCGACAGCGTCTTCAACGACGACAACTTTCACTCCGTGCTGACCGGCTTTGACATGCAGGTCTTGCGGCTGACCTATTCCCCCCGGATTGCCAGCGGCATGCCACGCGATCAGGTTGCGGCAACCCTGTTCGGGGCGGGCGGAATGGGCGCAACACCAAGCCCCGGGGCCTGGTCCCAAGCGATCGAGACTGCACTTGGACGCTCGGGCAGCCTGGCGGCGCGGCAGGATGCGGCCGGGCGCGCGCTCGACCTTGCCTTGCGGCAGGGCTGGCAGGACGCGCGGCTTGGCTTCAGCCATTTCGCTGTCGGGCGCCTGACGGCGGGGTCCGACCCGGAGTCAGCGCTGCAGCACTTCGATGCAGCCGCCGCCGTCTATGCCCGACTGCCGGGCGGAAGCGTCCATCTGGCTCATGTTGACATGCAGCGGGCGGCCATTGCGCTTGCGGCGGGCCGGAATGACGATGTCCTGATGCTGACAGACCGCGCGATGCCGGTCGTCCGGGCCAATGAAAACCTTGCGCTTCTTGCAACGCTGATGCTGATCCGGGCCGAGGCGATGGAGCGGCTGGGTGACGCAGATGGCGCGGCGGCCCTGCGGCTCGACACGGTGTCTTACGCGCGCTATGGCTTTGGGTCTGACAGCATGGTCCGGGCTAGGGTGCGCGATATTGCGGCCGTGGCCGACCGCGCAGGCAACGGCTGAGGGGGCGTCCAAGCCCCGGAAAAGGGGCGGGATGTTCGTGATCGGCGGTCTGGTTCTGGGGGTGGCGTTCGGGGGGCTCAGCGCCAAGCGGCGCGGTGGTAAACCTGCCGACATCGCGCAATACGCCGCCGTCTACGCCATCCTGTTCGGGCTGATCGGCCTCTTTCTGACGCTGTTCCTTGACCGCATGTTGCGCGGCTGATGCGCCAGGTGGGGGCGGAATTTTCGAAAATTCCGCGCCGGAGCCTTCAAAGGCTCCGATCCGATTTCTTTGAAGAAATCGGCGGTTAGCCCATGTTCCTTCCCTTTTTCCAGACACTGCGGGAAGAGGGCGTGCCAGTCAGCTTGCGCGAATTCCTGGCCTTTCTGGAAGCACTGTCCGCCGGGCTGGTGATCTACGACCCTGAGGGGTTTTACCATCTGGCCCGGCTGACCCTGGTCAAGGACGAACGCCACATCGACCGCTTTGACCGCGCCTTCGCCCGGGCGTTTTCGGGGCTGGAAGGTGTCACGGCGGAGCAGGTGCGAGAGGCCTTGGACCTGCCGCGCGACTGGCTGGAAAAGCTGGCCGAGCGGCACCTGACGGCCGAGGAACGCGCAGCCGTGCAGGCCATGGGCGGGTTCGACAAGCTGATGGAGACGCTGCGCCAGCGTCTGGAGGAGCAGAAGGGCCGCCATCAGGGCGGGTCGAAATGGGTGGGCACAGCGGGGACGTCGCCTTTCGGCGCCTATGGCTACAACCCCGAAGGCGTGCGGATCGGCCAGGATGAAAGTCGCCACCAGCGTGCGGTCAAGGTCTGGGACCTGCGCGAGTTCCGCAATCTGGACGGCGATGCGGAAATCGGGACCCGAACAATGAAACTGGCGCTTCGCCGCTTGCGCCGCTGGGCGCGCGATGGCGCTGCAGAAGAGCTTGACCTTGACGGCACCATCCGCGCCACAGCGGCACAGGGCTGGCTTGATGTGCAGACAAGGCCGGAGCGCCGGAATGCGGTCAAAGTGCTTCTGTTCCTCGACATCGGAGGATCGATGGACCCGTATGTCCGGGTGATGGAGGAGCTGTTCACTGCCGCCAAGGCCGAGTTCCGGCATCTGGAGGTCTTCTATTTCCACAACTGCGTCTACGAGGGGCTCTGGCGCGACAACCGCCGCCGGTGGGAGGCGCAGACCCCGACCTGGGACGTGATCCGCACCTATGGCGCCGACTGGCGGCTGATCCTTGTCGGTGACGCCGCGATGTCGCCTTACGAGATCACCCATCCAGGGGGCGCGAACGAGCACTGGAACCGAGAGGCGGGCGAGGTCTGGCTGCGACGGATCAGGACCCAATGGCCGTATCACCTTTGGATCAACCCAGTCGAGGAACGGGCCTGGAGCTACAGCCGGTCCACGGGCCTGATCCGCGACCTGTTTGAGGGGCGCATGGTGCCGATGACGCTGGATGGGTTGGCGAAAGGGATAAGAGAGCTGAGATGAGCCGTCTTCTGGCCCTATGGCGCGCGCGGCCCTGGCTGACCCTGGCCTTCCTGATGGCCTGTGCCGTCACCCTGTTCTTTGCCGGTCGCTTCACGGTCTACACGGTCTATTGGGCCAGCCATCAGGAAGTACCGGTCGAGCCCTGGATGACCGTGGGCTATGTCGCGCGGTCCTGGGGCCTCGACCCACGTGCGTTGGACGAAGCCGCAGGCCTGCCCATGCCCGAGGCGAAGGGTCGCCCGCAGCCCCTGGCCGAGATCGCGCAAGACAGGGGCGTGCCTGTGGCCCAAGTTATCGCCGAGGTCGAGGCCGCCATCGCAAAGTTGCGGGTGGCCGGGGAATGACCGACTGGCTGCTGGCGCTGGTCCCGCAATACGGGCTGTGGCTACTGGCGGCGACAACCTTCCTTTCATGCCTGGCATTGCCTATTCCGGCGTCGGTCCTGATGCTGACGGCGGGAGGCTTTGCAGCGGCGGGCGATCTGGTCCTGGGACAGGCGTTTCTTGCTGCATCAGCAGGTGGTGTCATGGGGGACCAGCTGGGCTTTTGGGCAGGCCGGGGTCTGGGCGCAGGACGTCTGGGGCGGCTTCGGCCAGACCCAGCGCGCGACCGTCTTTTGGCCAAGGCCAAGGGTCTGATGGAACGCAAGGGGTTGGTCGCGGTGTTCCTGACACGCTGGCTTATCAGCCCGCTGGGTCCTTATGTGAACCTGATTTCCGGCAGCTCCGGCTACTCCTGGGGCCGCTTCACCCTGGCCGGCCTCACGGGCGAAGCCGTCTGGGCGGGTCTTTACGTTGGTGCAGGCTACAGCTTTGGCGGCAACATCGCGGCGGCGAGCAACGCCATCGGCTCGCTTCTGGGGATGATCGGCGGGGCGGGCGCAGTCGTGGCGCTGGGCTACTGGCTGTTCATTTCTACCGCAGGCAAGGCCGCTTTGCGCGGAACCGAACGCTGACTATATCCCGCGCATGACAAAGCTTTTGCCGCTCCTTTTCGCCGTCCTCTACGCCGTCCTGATGGTGCGCTTTTCCGTCTGGCGGACGAAGAAGATGCTGGCGGCACAGTCCCAGCCCTTGACCGACCCGTCGATCACGCGCCTCGCCGACCAGATGGCCGCAGCGCTCGACCTGCCACAGATCAAGGTGAATGTGTTCGAGGTCGAGCCGGTGAACGGCCTTGCTTCGCCGGACGGGCAGATTTACCTGACCCGCGGTTTCCTGAACCGCAAGGCCCGCGGCGAAGTCTCGCCGGAAGAGCTGGCCAGCGTCATCGCCCATGAGATGGGCCATGTGGCACTGGGACACATGCGGCGGCGGATGATCGACTTTACCGGGCAGAACGCGGTCTTCGTGATGCTGTCGGCGCTGCTGAGCCGGTTTCTGCCCTTTATCGGCATCTGGATCGCCAATCTGATCTCGACCGCGCTGATGGCCCGGCTTTCCCGGCGTGACGAGTTCGAAGCGGACGCCTATGCCAGCGCGCTGCTTATCAAGGCAGGCATCGGGACGGGGCCGCAGAAGTCGCTGTTCCGCAAGCTGGAGGCACTGACCCAGAACCGGGCGGAAGGGATTCCGGCCTGGCTCTTGAGCCACCCGAAAGTCGAAGAGCGGATCGCGGCCATTGAGGCAAACGAGGCGCGCTGGTTGGGATAACGGGCACATCTCCTGCGGAACAGATGTCGCAAATTCCCCGCCGCAGGACTTTGCGCCCTACAACTCCAGCGCTTTACCCAGCCGATAGAGCCTGACGCGTTTGAGCAGGGGCTTCAGCGGGACCGGTAGGCCGGAAATCGCCTCGGCCTTGGCGCGGACGGTCTCGACAATCCGGGCCATCGCGTCCGGATGGCGGGACTGCAGCTCCCAGAGAAACCCGTCGGGATCGCGCCGACGGATGCCTTCGGCAGCCAGGACGTGGCCGGGAAAATCATGGGCGTTGAAAGTGACGATGGCATCGGCCCCGCTGGCGATGGCGGTGGCCAGAACATGGACATCGTCCGGATCGGGTAGGATCAGCCGCGCCTCGATCTCGGGGTGGTCGCGCACCAGCGCGCGCGGGAAGGCCGCGCGCAACGTTGCGGCTTCACCTTCGGCTATGGCCGGGGCGGCGGGACCAAGCTTGGCCGTCGCCAGCACCCATTCGCGCAGGATGCGGTTAGAGAAGACCGGCTGGTAAAGACCCGCCTCGCCCGCGCCCTGCAGTATCTCGCGCAGGACGGTGGGATACAGCACGCAGGCGTCAAGGACCGCCTTAGGCGCGCCCTGCGAGGGCGTAGGGTGGGCAGTCCTGCCCACGTTACCCATCCAGCCGGAAGGTCAAGGCCTTGAGATAAGAGCTTTCGGCCAGTTGCGGCAGGACCGGGTGGTCGGGCCCGGCAAAACCTGTGTGGATGATCTGTCCGCGCCGCCCCCCGCGCCCGATACCCCGGGCCGATGCATTTCGGAAAGCGGTCAGGTCGGCCGCATGGCTGCA
The DNA here is from genome assembly GCA_025458105.1 of Tabrizicola sp. Classification (GTDB taxonomy): domain Bacteria; phylum Pseudomonadota; class Alphaproteobacteria; order Rhodobacterales; family Rhodobacteraceae; genus Tabrizicola. Next base: position 24,677 of record JALOTD010000020.1, read on the forward strand.
AGAGCACAGGACAAGATAGCCTCCGGGCGCGACCAGCGGGGCCGCCAGCCGGGCGATGCGTTCATAGGCGCGCAGGCCGGCCTCCAAGGCGGGTTTCGCCGGGGCAAAGGCCGGGGGATCGCAGATCACCAGATCGAAGCGCGCGCCCTCCGACCCCAGCGCCTCCAGCACCTCGAACGCGTCGCCCTGGCGGATGGCCAGACGGTCCGCAAAGCCCGAGGCCCCTGCCCCGCCTTGCGCAAGCTGCAGCGCCGCAGCCGAGGCATCGACTGCCAATGCCCGAGCCGCCCCACCCGCCAGGGCCGCGAGTGCAAAGCCGCCAACATGGGTGAAGACATCCAGCACCCGCGCGCCCTTGGCCAGTCGGGCGGCAAAGGCGTGGTTCGAGCGCTGGTCGAAGAACAGGCCCGTCTTCTGCCCGCCCATGAGATCGGCAAGATAGGTAGCCCCGTTCATCGGCACCGGAACCGGGGCCTTGGGCGCAGGACCCTGGACCACCGAGATCTCCTCGCCCAGCCCCTCCAGCGCCCGCGCGCGGCCTTGGCCGTTCTTGATGACGGTTGTCACGCCCGTGACCGCAACCAGCGCACCCACCAGGGCGTCGAGATGCGCCTCGGCCCAGGCCGCGTTTGGCTGGACGACGGCCACTTCGCCGAACCGGTCAATGATGACCCCGGGCAAGCCATCGGCCTCGGCATGAACCAGACGGTAATATGGCGCACCAAACAAGCGCGCCCGCAAATCAAGCGCACGGGTCAGGCGGGCGGCGAACCACGCCGGATCGACCGTGGTGTCGGGGTCTCGGTCCAGCATCCGCGCAATGATCTTCGACCGGGTGTTGACAGTCACCAGGCCCAGGGGCTGCCGCTCGGCATCCTCCAGCACCGCCAGGGCGCCGGGGACAAGGGCTTGTGTCCGCCGGTCGGTCACCAGTTCGTCGGCATAGACCCAGGGAAACCCGTGCCGGATCGCCCGCGCCTCTGCCTTGGGTTTCAGGCGGACTGTGGGCAGGCTGCGGGTTTGCATCGGAGCGGGGTTCTGGCTATCGTCAGTCATGCAGCCCCCATAGCCGGTTCGCGCGCCCTTCGAAAGCGGGAAGACCATTAGGGGGGTTTGCACGGGGTTGTTAGCGCTAACATGAGCTGTTATAGTCAAACGCGACAGATCCGGAGGACGTCATGCCGCTGAACCCCACCATCGCCCGCGTCACCGACCGCATCCGCGCCCGGTCCGAGACGACGCGGGGCACCTATCTGGACCGGATGGCAAAGGCGGTCGCAAACGGCCCGGTCCGCGCGCATCTCAGCTGTGGGAACCAGGCCCATGCCTATGCGGCGATGGGGCCGGACAAGGACGCGCTGGCCGCAGCCAAGGTGCCGAACCTTGGGATTGTCACTGCCTACAATGACATGCTGTCGGCGCACCAACCGTTTGAGCGGTATCCCGACCTCATCCGCGCGGCAGCCAAGAAAGCGGGCGTCACGGTGCAAGTCGCAGGCGGGGTCCCGGCGATGTGCGACGGGGTCACCCAGGGCCAGCCCGGGATGGAGCTGTCGCTTTTCTCCCGCGATGTGATCGCCCTGGCCGCTGGGGTGGCGATGAGCCACAACTGCTTTGATGCGGCACTATATCTGGGCGTCTGCGACAAGATCGTGCCGGGGCTTATCATGGCGGCGGCGACCTTCGGTCATATTCCCGCGGTCTTCGTCCCGGCGGGGCCAATGACTAGCGGCATCCCGAACGACGAGAAGTCCCGCGTCCGCAACGCCTATGCCGAGGGGCGCGCCACACGGGAAGAGCTGATGGCCGCCGAGATGGCCAGCTATCATGGCCCCGGCACCTGCACCTTCTATGGCACGGCCAACACCAACCAGATGCTGATGGAAGTCATGGGCCTTCACCTGCCCGGCGCCAGCTTCGTCAACCCGGGCACCCCCTTGCGCGAGGCGCTGACGGTGGCGGCGGTCGAACGCGCCGCCGAGATCACGGCGCTCGGGAATGACTTCCGCCCGGCAGGCGAGATTCTGGATGAGCGCGCCTATGTGAACGGGATCGTCGGGCTGATGGCGACGGGCGGCTCGACGAACCTGGTGCTGCACCTTCCCGCCATGGCGCGGGCATCGGGCGTGATCCTCGACCTGCAGGATTTCGCCGACCTCTCGGAAGCCGTGCCGTTGATGGCGAAGGTCTATCCCAACGGCCTGGCTGACGTGAACCATTTCCATGCCGCAGGGGGTCTGCAGTTCCTGATCGGCGAGCTTCTGGATGCGGGCCTTCTCCATCCCGACGCGAAGACTGTGGCGGGTGACGGGCTGGCCGCTTACCGGCAGGAACCGGTGCTCGACGGGGGCCGTCTCGCCTGGCGCGACGGACCGAAAGCCAGCCTGAACGACAAGATCGTGCGCCCTGCCAGCTCCCCCTTCGCGCCGGAAGGGGGCCTCAAGCAGTTGACCGGCAACCTCGGGCGCGGGGTCATCAAGGTCTCGGCCGTCGCACCCGAACGACACATCATCGAGGCCCCTGCGCGCATCTTCCACAGCCAGGAGGCGGTGAAGGCGGCCTTCAAGGCGGGCGAGTTCACCTCTGACACCATCGTCGTCGTTCGCTTCCAGGGCCCGCAAGCCAACGGGATGCCGGAACTTCATTCGCTGACCCCCACACTCTCGGTCCTGCAAGATCGCGGGCTGAAGGTGGCGCTGGTCACCGATGGCCGGATGTCGGGGGCCAGCGGCAAGGTGCCCGCCGCGATCCATGTCTCGCCCGAGGCCGCGACGGGCGGTCCGCTCGCGCGGCTGCGCGACGGCGATGTCATCCGGCTGGACGCGGTCGCGGGAACGCTGTCGGTCCTCGCCGAGGACTTCGACCAGCGCCTTGCCGTCACCGCCGACCTCTCGGCTAACGAATTCGGTATCGGGCGCGAGCTTTTCGCCGCCTTCCGCCGCCACGCCGGACCGGCCGAAACCGGCGGCGCGCTTGTTCTTTGACCGGTGTGCCCGGTTCAACCCTCGCTGCCTCCGGCGGGGATATTTTAGCCAGTATGAAAGGATTGGCGGTGCATCTTCTGGCTACGGTACAGGCGGGGACGCCGATGACCGTCCAGTGTGAAAGGCCCCCTGCCTCCCCCCGCTATCGGGCCCGAGGTGGGGGGTCAGCCCTGCTCCTGTGCTTTCATACTGGCGCAAGTATCCCCGCCGGAGGCTCCCGCACCATCCACCCCGCACAACGCCGGGGCCTGAAGGAGCCGCCATGACCCCCGCCCAGCAATCTGCCAAAGCCGCCGAGATCTGCCGCCTTGCCCCCGTCGTTCCCGTGCTGGTGATCGACGATCTGGCGCATGCCCGCCCCCTTGCCGAGGCACTGGTCGCGGGCGGCCTGCCTGCGCTTGAAGTCACGCTTCGCACGCCGGTGGCGCTGGACGCGATCCGCGCCATGGCCGAGGTGCCGGGCGGCATTGTCGGCGCAGGCACGCTCTTGACGCCTGCTGACGTCAAGGCAGCGAAGGCTGCAGGGGCGACCTTCGGCGTTTCGCCTGGCGCGACCGACCGCCTGATCGCGGCCTGCGAGGACGAGGGCCTGCCGCTTCTGCCCGGGGCCGCCACGGCGAGCGAGATCATGGCGCTTCTGGAAAAGGGTTACACCGTGCAGAAATTCTTCCCGGCCGAACAGGCGGGGGGCGCGGCTTATCTGAAATCGATCGGCTCGCCCATTCCGCAGGTGAAGTTCTGCTGTCGCGCGAGGCCGCGGCCCTGGCCCGCACCCCTTAGGCGCCCTGTCCCTGCCGGGCCGCCCGCCCGCCCCGGCGGCGCGGGGTCGAGGGGGCCGTCAGCGCCTGATGCAAGACCGCAGTCATCGGATGGTCGGGGTTCGCCGCGCCGTAGGTGGCGATCAGTACGCGCACGGCATCCGCAACCGGCGCGCCCACGGGGATCGACAGCGCCCAGTCCATGAAGATCGACCGGCACTCTCCGGGCGTGATCCCCTCGATCCGGTAGCTTTCCCGCACCAGTCCCTTCGGGTCTGCCTCAGTCAGCTCCATGGCCTCTCTCTCCCACCAGCCGCGTGACTGCGGCCTCTGCCGCCGTTACCGCCTGCGCCAGATCCAGCGCAAGCGTCCCGGCATCCGGCGCCCCTGTCTCGCGCAGGATGAAGGCGCGCCCCCCCTCACCCAAGCCTTCCCAGTCCAGCGCCTGCTCGGTCAGGAGCCTTGCAGCGGAATGTAATCGCCACATCAGCTTGTAGCCGGATGTCAGGGCCTGCGCGTCGGAATCCGGCAATTCCCGGCCCGCCCCCGCCGCGATCTGGCGTTCGACGCTGCGCGCGGGGCTGCCTGAAATCAGCGCGACAGTCTGTGCGGCAAGCTCGATGTCCATGATCCGCCCTGGACCGTTCTTTGCATCCCACGCGCCCTGCGCCGGTTTCGCCGCCGCCAGCCGCGCGCGCATGTCGGCCACATCCGGTTTCACGCCTGCGCCCTGGCCCTTGTCCGCCAGAAGCTTCCGGCGGAAGGCCTCGATCTCTACGGCAAGCGTTGGTTCTCCGGCCAGAACGCGGGCGCGGGTGAGGGCGAGGTGTTCCCAGGTCCAGGCCTCGGTCTCCTGATAGGTGGTAAAGCTGTGGAGACTGGTCGCCACCGGCCCGGCGCGGCCCGAGGGGCGCAGGCGCATGTCGACCTCGTACAGGCGACCCTCCGGCATCTGGGCGGTCAGCGCGGTGACCAGGGTCTGCGTCAGACGCGCATAGTAGGGACGCGTCGCCAGCGGGCGCGGGCCGACCGAGCCCTCGGCGCCCTCGTCGTCGTAAATCACGATGAGGTCGAGGTCAGAGCCCGCGTTCAGCCGCGCCGCGCCCATGCTTCCCATCCCGATCACCACGGCGCCGCGGCCGGGCATCGCTCCGTGCTTGCGCGTGAAATCGGTCGTGACTTCGGACCAGATGACCTGCACGACCGCCTCGGCCAGATCGGCATACTGCTTCCCGGCCTCGAACCCATCGATCAAGCCGCGCAAGTGATGGACACCCACCCGGAAATGCCATTCCTTCATCCAGCGCCGCGCCATGTCGAGGCGGCCTTCGTAGTCCGGGGCGTTTGCGATCCTGCTAGACAACTCGCCCCGCAAAGCTGCCATCCCCGGCCAGTCGCCCCAGAAGCTGCCGCCGATCACCCCGTCAAGAACGGCGGCGTTGCGGGCCAGATACTGTGCCAGCGCCGGGGCCGATCCGGCGATGTCGATGATGAGGTCAATGAGCGTCGGGTTCGCTTCGAAGAGCGCGAAAAGCTGCACTCCGGCGGGCAGCTTGGCGAGAAAGCCGTCCAGTGCCGAGAGCGCCTCGTCGGGGTTCGCGGCGCGAGCAAGGCCCTTCAGGAACCGCGGACGCAGGCGGCGGAAGATGGCCTGAGCGCGGTCCGACCGCAACGCGGGATAGCTTTCCCAGCCTTTGGTGATCTCACGCGCCTTGTCAGATAGCTCTGGCCCCTCTTCAACCGCGCCGGGCGAGAAGAACCCTTCGGTCAGGCGGTCAGTTCGGTTCAAACGGTCCAGAAGGTCGCGGCGGAAGTCGACCTCGTCCTGGCCGCAGAAGGCGGCGATACGGGCGACACCGTCCCGGGTCGTGGGCATCGCATGGGTCTGAGCGTCATTCACCATCTGCAGCCGGTGCTCGACCTCGCGGTGGGCGCGGTAGAGGGTCGTCAGCTCTTCGGCCACGTCGGGCGGGACCCAGCCTTTCGCAGCAAGTGCTGCCAGCCCGCCGACCGTCGTCCGGTCCCGCAAGGACGGGTCGCGGCCCCCGGCGATCAGTTGCCGGGTCTGGGTGAAGAACTCGATCTCGCGGATGCCGCCTGCGCCAAGCTTTATATTGTGGCCTTCCACCGTGATCGGGCCGTGCAGGCCCCGGTGGTCGCGGATGCGCAGGCGCATGTCGTGGGCGTCCTGGATCGCGACGAAATCCAGATGCTTGCGCCAGACAAAGGGGGTGAGGGTCTTCAGGAACCGCGCCCCGGCCGCAAGGTCACCGCCACAGGGACGCGCCTTGATGTAGGCGGCGCGTTCCCATGTCCGACCCTCGGCCTCGTAATAGGCCTCAGCGGCGGCCATCGACAGGCAAACCGGGGTCACGCTGGCATCGGGGCGCAGGCGCAGGTCGGATCGGAAGACATAGCCGTCCGACGCCTCGGATAGGATCGCGGTCATCCGGCGGGTGACCTTGATGAACGCGGCCCGCGCCTCCTGCTCCTCGCCCGGATAGCGGGCTTCATCGAAAAGGCAGATCAGGTCGATGTCTGAGGAATAGTTGAGCTCCCCCGCACCCATCTTGCCCATGGCAAGGGCCACCATACCCCCGGCAGTGGCAGCGTCGTCAGGGGTGGCACCAGGCAACTTGCCCCGCCGGATCTCTTCAGCAACAAGGGCAGTCAAGGCCAGATGGACCGCCTGGTCGGCCAAATCGGTCAGCGCGCCTGTCACCTGCTCCAGCGGCCACACGCCCCCCAGGTCACACAGCGCCGCCAGAAGCGCCACGCGCCGCTTGGCCAGCCGCAGCGCTCCCGGAAGCATGTCTAGCGACACGGTTGCGGCTGCCGTCAAGGCTTTGGCTAAAGCCGCCTCGGGGTCGGCCGACGCCTCGTCCAGCCAGTCGCGCTCGCGCAGCATCAGCCCGCGCAGATACGGGCTGCAGGCAGCTGTGGCCGTCAGAAGGCCCGTAACCTCGGGCCCCAGATCGGGCAGGTCGGCCCGGACATCGGCGGCGGCGGCGGGGTCGAAGGCAGTGGGATGGCGGGTGATGCGGGCAGCTAGGCTCATGCCGCTGACCTTGCGGTGGCACGCGCCCATGGTCAACCGGGCGCAGTTCCGCCAAGGGTCAATGGAGGCCTTGACCTCTTATGTAAAAAAGTTTCACATCAACCCTTGAAAGCATCGTTCTCACCCCGCATCTTGGCTCATGTGAAGATCATTCACATCAACTGGAGACCGCCATGTACAGCACAACCGACACCGCCCGGCCTGGCGGCATCCGCAACGCCATCCGCCGCAGCGAAGCCTGGCTTGACCAGCGCGGCAAATGGGCCTGGATCGCCTTATTGGTCCTGAGCTTTGTCATCTTCTGGCCCGTGGGACTTGCCCTTCTGGCCTATATGATCTGGGGAAAAAAGATGTTCTCTCGTTCCTGCCGCGCCCGGCGCCAATCGCATGACCAGGCCTGGGGCCGCCACTCCTATCGCGCGGGCATGACCACCGGCAACTACGCCTTCGACAGCTACAAGGCCGAAGCGCTGCGGCGCCTTGAGGAAGAGCAAGAGGCGTTCGAGGCCTTCCTTCAGCGCCTGCGGAATTCGAAGGACAAGTCCGAGTTCGACGCCTTCATGGAAGAACGCGCCCGCAGCACCGCCGAACAGGATGCCGCCGCGGCGTCTGCAGACGCAAAGCCCACGACGGAAAGCCGCCCCGGCGAGTACTGATCGGCAGAACACCAAAGCGCCTCGCGTCCATCATCCGGACGCGGGGTGTTACTTCCTTCCCATCGTCCTGTCACATTGGGCGCATTCTGCGCTTGGCGGAAGGCCTGGGTCTTGCTAGCCTCTGGCTGTTTCCACGCTTGACGGACCGATGCGCCACACGCTTCCCCTGACGCCGCAGTTCTATGTGACCGCGCCCCAGCCCTGCCCCTATCTGCCGGGCCGGATGGAACGGAAGCTTTTCACCGCGCTTCAGGGAGAACACGCGCAGAAGCTGAACGACACCTTGTCCAAACAGGGCTTTCGTCGCAGCCAGAACGTTTTGTATCGTCCGTCCTGTGCCGAGTGTTCGGCTTGCCTCTCAGCGCGCATCCGGGTCGCCGATTTCCTGCCCTCTCGCACGCAAAAGCGAATCCTGAAACGCGCCGCGCATTTGCGCAGAAATGCCACGTCGCCTTGGGCGACCGAGGATCAATTCACACTGTTCCGTCGCTATCTGGACGAACGCCATGCCGACGGCGGCATGGCTGACATGGACATCTTCGAATTCGCAGCCATGATCGAAGAGACACCGATCAAAAGCCGCGTCATCGAATACACGCGCCCCGCCGGCCCGGGTGAGCGTGGTCGCCCGCTGGCGGCGGTGTGTCTGACCGATGTCTTCGACGACGGCCTGTCGATGGTTTACAGCTTTTACGACCCCGACCTCGCGGACCTCAGCCTTGGGACGTACATCATTCTCGACCACGTCGCCATCGCGCGCGAGGCCGGGTTGCCCTATGTCTATCTGGGCTACTGGGTCCCTGGCAGCAGGAAGATGGGCTACAAGTCGGCCTTCTCCGCGGTCGAGATCTACAAGGGCGGCACCTGGCAAGCCCTGGGTGATCCGCAGGACCATGGTGCCGACCTGCATCCCCTGTCGGTAGACCCAATTGCCGAACAAGTGGCGCGGATCAGCCTGCCCGACATCCGCACTTGATGCTGACCCGCATTTCCGCTCTGGCGCTGGTCGTACCCGACTATGACGCGGCGATCGCCTTTTATGTGGACCGGCTTGGCTTTCGCCTGACCGAAGACATCGACCAGGGCCACAAGCGTTGGGTTACTGTCGAGCCTCCGGGAGGGGGCGTGCGCCTGCTGTTGGCCCGGACCGAAGGGCCCGTACAGACGCAAGCGATCGGCAATCAGGCGGGGGGCCGGGTGTTCCTGTTCCTTGAAACCGACGACTTCGCCCGCGATCATGCCGCGATGCTGACTGCGGGCGTGTTTTTCGAAGAGTCTCCTCGGCACGAGCCCTATGGAACTGTCGCAGTCTGGCGCGATCCGTTCGGCAACCGCTGGGACTTGCTGCAGCCTAGTCCGCGCTGACCCGCAGGGCTGCGGGGTTTTCGAAAGCTCCGCATCGGTATGACCTCGCGCTGGGCCAGGTGCATATGGCCTCGTTTTCGTCTGGAGGCGGCTAAGCTCAGCCAAAAGCTTTGAGTGACCAGGAAATCTCCGGTATCGTCCACCCTGCGGTGTCCCGCCGGTCACCGATGGGGAAAGTCGGCAGGTGGAAAGTGCGCAAAAACCCTACCGCTCACCGGATGTGCCCCGTGTCTAGCGGCTTGGCCTTCATCGGCGGGGGAAAGACGTCGAAGCTCACCAGGTATCTCTCCACTGGTCCCTGTCAGATTTCCGAAGTGCGCGTCGATATCTCCCTGGTTTCGGCCAAGGTTCTGACCCAGCGCTTGCGCGAACTTGAAGAGCGGGGCATCCTCATCCCCAATGTAAGGGAGATGTCTTCCCTTTCCGTCGAACACGCGCTGACCTAGCCAGGAGTTGGATTCATGCCGGTCATTCGTGCGATCACTGAGGTCGGGCAGCGCTTGAAGACCCGTGTTGGCGGTCCTAGCCTGAAGAAAGGCACGTCAAGGTTGACCGAACAGGTCAAACTCGGGTAATTGGTCAAGATAGTTTACCAGAATACAGGGCAAGCCGGATCAACTGGCGGCCACACATGGGAGGGGTTGACGGGATGCAGGCCTTGCTGGCCCTGACGCGGGGCATTGACCGCGTCAACGCGTTCATTGGAAAGGGTGTGATATGGCTGATCCTGCTGGCCGTGCTGGTCAGCGCCGGAAACGCCATTAGCCGCAAGCTGTTCGACCTGTCGTCGAACGCCTGGCTTGAACTGCAGTGGTATCTGTTCGGGGCCGCCTTCATGGGCGCCGCCGCCTATACGCTGCAGCAGAACGAACACATCCGGATCGACGTCTTCTATGCCTCGCGCAGCCGCAGGACGCAGCACTGGATCGACCTTCTGGGCCATATCTTCTTCCTTTTGCCGTTCACGGTGCTGATGGCCTGGCTTCTCTACCCCTACACCATCCAGGCCTTTGTCGGCGGGCAGGTCTCGTCCAATGCCGGCGGCCTGATCATCTGGCCCGCCCGCGCGATCCTTCTGATCGGCTTCATCATGCTGACCTTCCAGGCAGTCTCCGAGATCGTGAAGAAGATCGCCGTCATGCGCGGGCTGATCGAGGACCCCCACCCCTTCATCTCGGCGCAGGAACAGGCGCTGAAGGAAACCGAAGACCTGGTCGCCGAAGTGCAGGCCCATGCCAGCGAGGGCAGAAAATGATCGAACTCATTGCCCACAACATGGCTCCGATCATCTTCGTGAGCCTCGTCGTCTTCCTTCTGTACGGCTACCCGGTCAGCTTCGCGCTGGCCGCGAACGGCCTGATCTTCTTCGTCATCGGCGTCTGGCTTGCCCCCTATTCCAACGGCGAGATCACGCTGGACTGGCCACTGCTCGGCACGATGCCGCAACGATTGTGGGGGGTGTTGTCGAACGAGACATTGCTCGCCATTCCCTTCTTTACCTTCATGGGGATCATCCTCGAACGAAGCGGCATGGCCGAGGACCTGCTCGACACGATCGGGCAGCTCTTCGGGCCGATCCGCGGCGGCCTCGCCTTCGCGGTGATCCTGGTGGGCGCGCTTCTGGCCGCCACCACCGGCGTCGTCGCGGCCTCTGTCATCGCGATGGGCCTCATCTCGCTGCCGATCATGCTGCGCTACGGATACGACCGGCGCACCGCCACCGGGGTCATCGCAGCCTCTGGGACGCTGGCGCAGATCATCCCGCCGAGCCTTGTCCTGATCGTGCTGGCCGACCAGCTCGGCCGCTCGGTCGGCGACATGTATCAGGGCGCGATCATCCCGGGCCTGATCCTGACGGGCATGTATCTGGGCTACATCTGCATGATCGCGATTTTCCAGCCCCACAAGGTGCCCGCCCTTCCGCCCGAGGCACGCACGCTCGGCGGCGGTGTCACCTCGCTGCTGGTGGCCCTCGCAGGGGGCGGGGTCGCGGCCTACCTGATCCACCTCTGGGCCTATGAGGACTGGGGCGCCAACGCCGACGTGCTGGGCATGACCATCGCCACCATCCTCGTCTATTTCTACGCCGTGGCCGACCGCTACCTGGGCCTGAACCTCTTGTCGCGCCTGGCGCAGCAGGTAATCATGGTGCTGATCCCGCCGCTGGCACTGATCTTCCTCGTCCTCGGCACCATCTTCATCGGCCTTGCCACCCCGACCGAGGGCGGCGCAATGGGGGCCGTCGGCGCGATGATCCTCGCCTTTGCCAAGGGCCGGTTCAGCCTGCCCACCATGCAATCGGCGCTGATCGCCACCACGCGGCTGTCGGCCTTTGTGATGTTCGTGCTCATCGGTGCGCGGATGTTCAGCCTTACCTTCTACGGCGTGAACGGGCACATCTGGGTCGAGGAACTGCTGACGGCGGTCCCCGGCGGGCAGTATGGCTTCCTCTTCGTCGTGAACCTCATCATCTTCATCCTGGGGTTCTTCATCGACTTCTTCGAGATCGCCTTCATCCTCGTGCCGCTGCTCATCGCCCCGGCCGAGACCCTGGGGATCGACCTGATCTGGCTGGGCGTCATCATCGGGGTGAACCTGCAGACCAGTTTCCTGACGCCGCCCTTCGGCTTTGCGCTGTTCTACCTGCGCTCGGTCGCGGCCAAGGTGCCTTATCTTGACAAGATCACCGGCAAGAAGATGGACGGGATCAAGACCGGTCGAGATCACCGTGCCAACCCTGCAGCCGCTGGCTCCAGCGGCTCCGGGTGGCCTGCCCGGGCTTCCGGGGGCACCGCAGCTTGGGGCGCCGAACCTGGGCGGGACAGCCCCTGCCGAAGGCACACCGCCCGCGCCGGGGGGCCTGCCGACACTGCCTGGGGCTCCTCAGCTTGGCGCACCAGTCGTGAACCCCTGACGCAACGAAAAGGCCCCGGAGCGATCCGGGGCCTTTCCTTTTCGTCCTGGCAGAGGGCTTAGAGCTTGCCGGCCTGCTGCTGCGTCATCATGAAAACGTCATAGTTGTATTCCGCGATCTGCGCCCAAAGATAGGCGTCGCGCTTGAAGGCCTGCTGGCTGTCGTAGATCTTCTTGAACGCCGCGTTGGTCGCGCTGATCTCGGCATAGGTCGAGACCGCCGCGTCATAGGCCGCCGCAAGCACGTCCTGCGGCAGGGGCCGCAACTGGGTGCCATTGGCCACCAGCGACTTCAGCGCCGTCGGGTTCTTCCAGTCATAGTTGGCCATCATGTTCGAGTTGGCCGCCTCGGACGCCGACTTCAGGATCGCCTGATAGCTGGGCGGAAGCTCGTTCCACTTGGCCAGGTTGATCATGTTCGACAGCGTCGGGCCGCCTTCCCACCAGCCGGGGTAGTAGAGGTACGGCGCGACCTTGTAGAAGCCCAGCTTCTCGTCGTCATAGGGTCCGACGAATTCGGCTGCGTCGATGGTGCCCTTTTCCAGAGACGGATATATGTCACCACCGGCGATCTGCTGCGGCACGACGCCGAGCTTCGCGATGATCGAGCCGCCGAAGCCGCCGATCCGCATCTTCAGGCCCTGCAGGTCCGCGACCGAGTTGATCTCCTTGCGGTACCAGCCGGCCATCTGCACGCCGGTGTTGCCGCAGGGCAGATAGTGCAGGTTGCGGGTCGCATTGAAGAATTCGTTCAGCATGTCGATGCCGCCGCCGTGATACAGCCAGCCGTTCATCTGACGATAGTTCAGGCCGAAGGGCACCGTGGTCCCCAGCGCGTTGGTCGGGTCCTTGCCCCAGTCGTAATAGGCTGCGGTGTGCGCCATTTCGACCGACCCGGCTGCAGCCGCTTCAGCGGCTTCCAGTGCAGGCACCAGTTCGCCGCCCGGGAAGACCTGGATCTTGAACTTGCCGTCCGTGGCATCGGACACATACTTGGCCATCGTCTCGGCAGCGCCGTAGATGGTGTCAAGCGACTTCGGGAAGCCCGACGCGCAACGCCAGGTTATCGTGGGCGACTCCTGCGCAATGGCAGGCGCGGCCAGCGCAGCCGCGCCGGCAGCGGCCACGCCACCGACAGAAGCCTTGGTCAAGAATGAGCGACGATCCATGCAGTACTCCTCCACTGTTGGCCCATCCGGGGTCGCTGGCCCCGGCAAGGCATCTCTGCGACATAGAAGCTAATGAAGCTTCTGCAAGATGAGAACCCAAATCTGCGTTGAGCTGCGGAATCTGGGTACCGCGCACAATCAAGAATCACCTGACCCGAAGGGCATGCCTCATGTTCAGTTATGTTTCGCTTGGCACCCGCGATTTGACCCGCGCCCTGCCCTTCTATGACGCCGTCCTCGCCCCGCTTGGCCATGCCCGGATCGAGGACTACGATCCCGAAGACCGCTCGGCCGCCTGGGGTCTGGATGATCCCGGCCCACATCTTTGGGTGACCCAGCCCTTTGACGGGCAGCCCGCTACGGCGGGAAACGGCACGATGGTCTCCTTTCTTGCGCCATCGCGCGCGGCGGTCGATGCGTTCCATAGCGCGGCCCTGGCCCATGGCGGCACGGATGAGGGCGCCCCCGGCCTGCGGCCCGAGTACGGCCCCCACTTCTATGCGGCCTATGTACGCGACCCGGACGGCAACAAGCTGAACGCCGTCTGTTACCGGGCCGCCACAGCGGATGGCATGCTCTGAGCGTACCTCCCGCGCTGGTTCGATTTCTTTGATCCCGGCCCTTGTATTCCTCGGCTGGCAACCGCACCTCCCCCCAAACGAAAACAGGGGAACCATCTTGACCTATCTTCTCTTCACGATCGGCCTTGCCATGCTGTTCTTCGGAGGTGAGGCACTGGTGCGCGGGGCCTCGGCCGTGGCGCGCCACTTCCACCTGTCGCCCATGGTGATCGGCCTGACCATCGTCGGCTTCGGCACCTCGGCGCCCGAGCTTCTGGTGTCGCTGCAGGCAGCCCTTGAGGGCCAACCCGAAATCGCGATCGGCAACGTCGTCGGGTCCAACATCGCCAACATCCTCCTGATCCTCGGCATCTCGGCCCTGATCGCGCCGCTGATCATCCCCGCCCGCCAGATGTGGCGCGACCTTGCCTTCATGCTGGCTGCAACGGCGATCTTGTGGGCGATGCTGCTCGGCACGGATGTGACCCGCACCTATGGCGCGATCCTGTTCCTTGGCCTCCTGATCTTCCTGGCCGTCACCTTCAAGTTCGGCAAGGTCGAGCCGCCGAAGGACCAGGCCGAAGAGAACCAGCTGAAGGCCTGGGGCTTTACCCTGGGCGGCCTGATCGTGCTGGTGATCGGCGCGCGGCTTCTGGTGGACAGCGCGGTCGAAATCGCGACCACCTATGGCATCTCCGAAGCCGTGATCGGCCTGACCATCGTCGCTGTCGGCACCTCGCTGCCGGAACTTGCCACCAGCGTCATCGCCGCCTACCGCAAGCACACCGAGATCGCGGTGGGCAACATCGTCGGCTCCAACATCTTCAACATCTTCGGTATCCTGGGGATCACCCCTGGGCCATGGCCACCGCCGTGGGTCTGACCATCCTCGCCTTCCTGCTGAACGGCCTGCCGCGCATCGCGGGTGCCCTGTTGCTCGCGGCCTATGGTGGCTATCTCTATCTCATGGCCTGAGTCTTCCCGCCCGGTGCGCACAAGGCGGCGCGCCGGGCGGACATTTGGCGAAAGTTGCGCAAGCGCGTCGCACTCCGCAAGAATAGTTCAAAATCTGGCGCCGCTTGCGACATTTTCGTATTGCAAATCCGGTTGACGCCCGGCATATCCGCCCCTACCTTACCGACCGAAACGTCAAGGGTGGTCCAGTGGCCAGACTTCTTGTCATCGTAGGAAGGATGCGCATGGGCCGGTAACGGTTGTCCCATAAGGATCCCATGCGCCCCCGAAGGAAACTTCCGGGGGCTTTTTGTTGCGCGAAGGAGAGTTGAGATGACGAAGCAGATGACCGGTGCAAAGATGGTGGTCCAGGCCCTGAAGGATCAGGGTGTCGAGGTCGTCTTTGGCTATCCCGGCGGCGCGGTTCTTCCCATTTACGACGAGCTCTTCCTGCAGAACGACATCCGCCACATCCTCGTCCGCCACGAACAGGGCGCGGTCCACATGGCCGAGGGTTATGCCCGCTCCACCGGCAAGCCGGGCGTGGCGCTGGTGACCTCGGGGCCTGGTGCCACCAATGCCGTAACCGGCCTGACCGACGCGCTGATGGACTCAATCCCGATCGTGGTCCTGACCGGCCAGGTCCCGACCTTCATGATCGGCACCGACGGGTTTCAAGAGGCGGATACAGTCGGCATCACGCGCCCCTGCACCAAGATGAACTGGCTCGTGAAGGATACGGCGAAAC
The DNA here is from genome assembly GCA_025458105.1 of Tabrizicola sp. Lineage (GTDB taxonomy): Bacteria > Pseudomonadota > Alphaproteobacteria > Rhodobacterales > Rhodobacteraceae > Tabrizicola. Next base: position 39,842 of record JALOTD010000020.1, read on the forward strand.
TGTCGGAAACCATCCACCAGGCCTTCCACGTCGCCACTCATGGCCGCCCCGGTCCGGTGCTGATCGACATCCCGAAGGACGTGCAGTTCGCCACCGCCGACTACGTTCCTGCCGAAAAGGCAAAGGTGTCGCACTATCAGCCCCGCACCGAAGGCGACCCCGACCAGATCGCCCGTCTGGTCGAGTTGATGGAAACTGCCGAACGCCCGATCTTCTACACCGGTGGCGGCGTCATCAACTCGGGCCCGCGCGCCAGCCAGCTTCTGCGGGAACTGGTGGCCGAGACGAACTTCCCCATCACCTCCACGCTGATGGGCCTCGGCTGCTACCCGGCTTCCGGCAAGAACTGGGTCGGCATGCTGGGAATGCACGGGCTGTACGAGGCCAACCTCGCCATGCACGGCTGCGACGTGATGATCAACATCGGCGCGAGGTTCGATGACCGGATCACGGGCCGGGTCAAGGACTTCTCCCCCCGGTCAAAGAAGGCGCATATCGACATCGACCCCTCCTCGATCAACAAGGTCATCCGCGTGGATGTGCCGATTGTGGGCGACGTGACGAAAGTGCTGGAAGAGGTCCTGCGCCAGTGGCGTGCGCGGGGGTCCAAAACCGACCAGCGCGGTCTGGCGCAATGGTGGAAACAGATCGACGAATGGCGCGCGGTCAAGTGCCTGTCCTACAAGCCCTCGACCACCACGATCAAACCGCAATACGCGCTGGAGCGGCTGGAGGCCCTGACCAAGGGCATGGACCGCTATATCTGCACCGAAGTGGGCCAGCACCAGATGTGGGCCGCACAGTTCCTGGGGTTCGAGGACCCGAACCGCTGGATGACCTCGGGCGGCCTTGGTACCATGGGCTACGGCCTGCCGGCCTCCATCGGTGTCCAGATCGCCCACCCCAAGGCGCTGGTCATCAACGTGGCGGGTGAGGCGTCGTGGCTCATGAACATGCAGGAAATGGGCACCGCAATGCAGTTCCGTGCGCCAGTGAAGCAGTTCATCCTGAACAATGAACGCCTCGGCATGGTCCGCCAGTGGCAAGAGCTTCTGCATGGCGAGCGCTATTCGTCCTCGTGGAGCGAAAGCCTGCCGGACTTCGTGAAACTGGCCGAGGCCTTCGGCTGCAAGGGCATCAAGTGCGACGACCCGAAGGACCTTGACGATGCGATCATGGAGATGCTGCGCTATGACGGCCCGGTGATCTTCGACTGCCTGGTGGAAAAGCACGAAAACTGCTTCCCGATGATCCCCTCTGGCAAGCCGCACAACGAGATGCTTCTGGGCGATGCGGATACCCAAGGGGTGATTGGCTCGAAAGGCGCGGTTCTGGTCTGACCATGCAGGACCCGCAGTCCCGTCAGCTGGCCGATGCGCGCGTTGGCATCCTGTCCTCGGACTGGGTTGCCAAGGTGATTCTCGTTGGCTGCAGCCTGACGATCATCTGCACCCTGTCGGTGCTGATCTCCAGCTACCGGCTGACCTCGGGCACGGACCTGCGGGCGATCAGCAACGACTTCCGGGTGTTCTGGGCTGCGGGAACGCTGGCCGTGCAGGGCGATTATCTGGCCGTGTTCGACATGGAACGCTTGACGGCTGTCCACAATGTGAACCCTGACGACTGGATGCCCTGGCTCTATCCGCCCGGCTATCTGTTCTTGGTTCTGCCCTTTGGCGCACTGTCCTATGCGACGGGATTCACCATCCTGTCGGTCCTTTCGATCCTTGCAATGGCCTGGGCCGTGCGTCCCTTTGCCACCGGATCCCGCGCCGCTTGGGCCGCCTTCAGTCTGGCCCCCGCCTATCTGCCGATCCTGCTTTTGGGTCAGAATGGCCTCTTGTGGCTCGCGGGCCTTCTCGCCGCGCTGGCCGCCCTGCGGGCCGAACGCTGGGTGCTGGCCGGAATTGTCATTGGCCTTTTGACCCTGAAACCGCAGTTTGGCCTTCTGATCCCCATCGCCCTGATCGCCGCCGGGCTGTGGCGCACGTTCCTAACGGCTGTAGCCACGACGGTGATCGTTGCCGTCCTCCCGACCCTCGTCACCGGGATCGACTACTGGACCTTCTATATCCAGCGCATGGAAGAATACGGCACGCGTGTCGTCGCCACAATGCACACGCTTGACCTGATGTCAGGCCCCTTCTCGCTTCTGATCCGGCTCGGCTTCCCTGCCAACCTCGCACTGCTCCTGCAAGGAGCGGTGACGCTTGCTGCAGCGGCTTCGGTGTTCCTCCTCTGGCGCTCGGCGCGCGCGGGCTTTGACGTCAAGGTAGCGGGCCTCTTGGCGGCAAGCTTCCTCGCCTCGCCCTACAACTGGCATTATGAGGCCGCGATCATGGCCCTTGTCGGGCTGTTCCTCTTGCGCGGCGGCGTGCTGCGGACCTTTCCCTTGCACCTCGCAGTGCTTGCACTCCTTTGGTTCGGCGCGGGCCTGCAAGCCATGGCGATTTTCGTGGGCCTTGGCGACCGGCATTTCCCCTGGGCTGTCCTCGTCACGCCGATGATGGTCCTGTCGCTTGCGCTCTGCCTGCGCCAGCTTGGCCGGTCCGAGGTCAGGATGGCATGAGCATGCCGTCCACCCCTCAGACAGCCGCAGGCGATGCCCGGGTCACCGCCCTTGCAGGCCAGCGCCTGTTGCAAATCACGGTCATCGGCGCGGCGATGACCGTGATCTTCACTCTGTCGATGCTATCGACCGCGTTCCTGACGACGTCCGAGGCAGGGCCGCGCACGCTCGACATGGATTTCCGCGTCTTCTGGGCCGCCGCACGCCTGGTCGTGCAGGGGGAGCCATTGGCCGCTTTCGACATGGCGCGCCTTGCAGACGAACACGGCTTTGGCGCCGAACGCTGGATGCCCTGGGTCTATCCGCCCGGATATATGTACCTGATCGCCCCCTTCGGACTGGTCTCGTTTGCAACGGCCTTTCTGGCAAGCACGGTCCTTTCTCTGGGCCTGATCGCCCTGGCCTTGCGCCCGTTTGTGGCGGGAAACCGGGTTGTCTGGCTGGCCATGGCGCTGTCGCCCGCCTTCATCGCAGCACTGGTCATTGGCCAGAACAGCCTGATCTGGCTGGCGTTCTGGCAGGCGTCGTGATCGGCTGCCTCACGCTGAAGCCACAACTTGGGGTCCTGATCGCCGTGGCCCTGCTGGCCGCAGGCCTCTGGCGCACGATCTTCGCCGCGACCGCAACAGCGCTGGTCCTTGCTGTCCTGCCGACCCTGGCTGCGGGGCTCAAGTACTGGCCGATGTTCTTCGACCGGGTGTCGGAACAGGGCGATCGTCTCTTGGGCGCGATCGGGGCGACCGACCTGATGGTCGGAACCTTCTATCTGATGGTGCGGCTGGGCCTACCGGCCGAGCTTGCCCTGACGGTGCAAACCGGCCTCGCTCTCGCCTGCGTCTTTGCCGTGGCCTTTGTCTGGCGGTCTGGTCGGGTAAGCCTGGACACAAAGGCCGCGGCCCTTCTGGCGGCGATCTTCCTCTCGGCCCCCTATCTCTGGTTCTACGAGGCCGCGCTGATGGCCGCGACCGGCCTTTTCCTGTTGCGGGCCGGGCTGATCCGGCAAACACCGCAACACCTGGCGCTTCTGTTCCTGCTCTGGCTGGGTGCCGGGATCCAGGCGATCACTGTTTTCCTTGGCCAGGGCGACAGCGGGTTTCCCTGGGCAGTGATCTATGTCCCCGTCATGGCGACCGCCCTGGTCCTTTGCCTGTTGCAGCTGCGGTCCCAGCCCCAGCCCGAACCGCTGGCAGGCTGACCGATGTCTTCGCCCCGCCCCCTCTTTCCCGTCCCTCTGGCCGCAGCCCGCTGCGCCCCACATGCAAGTTGGAACCCGACATGTCCGCACTGAACATCAAGAAAGGCTCCTCCAGCCATTCCGCCTATGACCTCCGCTCGGCCAACAGCGAGATCGAGGAAAGTCACACCCTTGCCGTCATCGTCGAGAACGAGCCCGGGGTCCTCGCCCGTGTCATCGGCCTTTTCTCAGGGCGTGGCTACAACATCGACAGCCTGACCGTCGCGGAAGTGGATCATACTGGCCACCGCAGCCGCATCACGATCGTCACGCGCGGCACTCCGGCTGTAATCGACCAGATCGAGGCGCAGCTAAGCCGCATGGTCCCAGTTCACGCTGTCCACGACCTGACGATGGAGGGACCTTCGGTCCAGCGCGAACTGGCGCTTGTGAAGGTCAAAGGCAAGGGCGAACATCGGATCGAGGCGCTGCGCCTGGCCGAGATCTTCCGCGCGAATGTGGTGGATTCGACGCTGGAAAGCTTTGTCTTCGAGATGACCGGCACGCCGGAAAAGATCGACGCCTTCGCCGACCTCATGCGCCCCCTCGGCCTGATCGAAATCGCCCGGACCGGCGTTGCCGCCTTGAAACGGGGGACCTGACCGATGCGCGGCCTTCTCGCAACGCTTGCGCTTCTGCCCGCCCCGGCCCTGGCCGAGGCCTACCACGACTACGGCAAGCCCGAACAATGCGGCGCTTACGAGGAAGCCGCCTACGACCGTGAGGGCTGGTTTCCCGGTGGCGAAGGTGGCGCGATCACCCTGACCGACCCGCAATCCGTGCGCGGGCTGAACGCTCTGCTGTTCGAGGGGACGATCACCGAAGAAGGCTTCTCAGACCCCGCCGGCCGCGTCCTTGCCGCGCGCGGACCGCTTCTGACGGCAACCGGGCCGGTGGCCGACGAGGTCGTGGTCATTGTCACCGACGACGGCATCCGGCTCCTGCAACGCTGCCCCTGAAGCGCCCGCGTAGGGTGGGCGGTCCGCCCACCTTCCCTACCGCCCCGTAAAGCGGGGGGCGCGCTTTTGCTGGAACGCGGCCACCCCCTCGCGGAAATCCTCTGACGCGCCGCAGCGCCCCTGCAGCCGCGCCTCCAGCGCCAGTTGCGCCTCCAGCGGCTGATCAAACGCGCCCCGCAGCGCCTGTTTCAGCGCCGAATAGGCCCCCGTCGGCCCCTGCGAAAGCTTCCCCGCCCGCGCTGCCACCACGTCGGCAAAGCGGTCATCCGGCACCGCCTCCCAGATCATCCCCCAGGCCTCGGCTTGCCGCGCGCT
>JALOTD010000105.1 GCA_025458105.1 Tabrizicola sp.
GTCGAAACAGGGCTTCACGGTGTTCTTCACCGGGCTGTCCGGGTCAGGCAAATCCACCATCGCCAACGCGCTGATGGTCAAGCTGATGGAGATGGGCGGGCGTCCCGTCACGCTGTTGGACGGCGACGTGGTGCGCAAACACCTGTCCTCGGAACTCGGCTTCTCCAAGGAACACCGCGACCTGAACATCAAGCGGATCGGCTATGTCGCCTCCGAGATCACCAAGAACGGCGGCATCGCGATCTGCGCACCCATCGCGCCCTATACCGCGACCCGCCGCGCCGTGCGCGAGATGATCGAGGCCTACGGCGCCTTCGTCGAGGTCCATGTCGCAACAAGCCTGGAAGAGTGCGAACGCCGGGACCGCAAGGGCCTCTACAAGCTGGCACGCGAAGGCAAGATCAAGGAATTCACCGGGATTTCGGACCCCTACGAGGCCCCAACGAGCGCCGAACTGGTGGTGGACACCGAGAATGTCGATGTCGACCACTGCGCCCACCAGGTGCTCTTGAAACTGGAACAGATGGGCTTGATCCGCGCATGATGCTTAGGGCGACCGCTCTTGCCCTTTGCCTTGCTTCTTCCGCGCAAGGGCAAGACCTGTCGCCCGAAGCCTTTCAGGACCTGACCGAGGGGCGCGTCTTCGCCACCTATTATGCCGACGGTACGCTTCAAGGCCATGAGGTGTTCCTGCGCGACCGCAAAGTGATCTGGCAGGCGACGGGCAGCATCTGCGAAGACGGGATCTGGCAGGTGCAAGATGGCTACATCTGCTATCTTTATGGGGGTGTAGACCCCGGCTATTGCCTGACCTACCGCGCCGAGGGCGATGTGATCGTTGGCAATTCCGACACGGGTGAGACGTTCATTCTGCAAGAGGCGTCCAAGGACGACATGACCTGCCCCGTGGAAGAGCCTCTGCTATCGCGAGCCGACATCGGCGTCACATTGCGCTGATCGCAATGCCCGGGCGCCATAGGGGCGAAGTCTCGTCAGAAAACCGGACGGGGGCCAATCTTGTCGCAGACACCGAAAGTGCATAGGTTCTGGACGGTTGATAGCAGGCTCCGTTGCACTGAAAAGAATGGACCCGACCCACCCATGAACTGCCGTTTTCTGACCGTTCTTGCCCTGACCCTTGCCTCCACAGCCCATGGTCAGGAACTTTCGCCCGAAGAATTCCAGGCCCGCACGGAAGGCCGCGCCTTCGGGACCTACTTCATGGACGGTACCCTTCTGGGGATCGAAATTTTCCTGAGTGACCGCAAGGTGATTTGGCAGGACGCCAGCGGCACCTGTCAAAAGGGCCACTGGCAGGTCGATAACGGCCATGTCTGCTACTATTACGAATTCAGCGGCCTTGGGCATTGCATGATTTACCGGGTCGAAGGTGCCGACATGATCGGCCGGGCCGACTATGGCGAGGATTTCCTGTTGCGGCAGGGGTCCAAAGACGACGTGACCTGTCCCACGGACGAACCACTGCTGTCCCACATCGACCGGGGCATCACGCTTCTGCCCGCAAGGGCCGACTAAGTCCCTCAGGGGGCGTTTCGCGCAGACAATGCCCGCTTCTCTAGGCATTGTCCAAGACCGGCTATTCGACCTTGGCCCTCATGGGCCAGGACAGTACCCTCCCGCTTCTCACGCTGGCGAAGCGTTCGAAAGAAGACGCAACTTTTCCGTCAGTGATTGCGTCTTCACAAAGTTTTGCCGCAGATTGTCGGCAAGCCACCCGCAAGATACTGCCAGGACGAGGCTTATGCTGGACTTCACCACCCAACTCTTGCGCGACAGCTGGACAGACGGCCTCGATGCGCTGCAAGACCTTGTTCCGACGGCAATCTTCTTCCTGTCGCTGGGCATGCTTGTCAAGCGCGGCGCGCTGTTTGCGGACATGCGCCGCGCCGCCGCAGAGACCGGGCTGAACCTTCAGATCGTTGTCTTCAACCTGATCTTTGTCGGACCCTTGATCGTCATCCTGTCGCAGGCCCTGATCTGGGTGTTCCGCACTCAGGGCTGGGCCTTGATCGACCGGGCCATCTGGGTCGGACTGCCGTCCATTCCGGTCATGGCTCTGGGTATCTTCATCGGTGACTTCGTCGGCTATTGGCGCCACCGGCTGGAACATACCCGCTTCCTTTGGCCCAGCCATGCGGTCCACCATTCCGATACCGAGATGACCTGGCTGACGCTGGAACGATTCCACCCGATCAATCGCATCACCACAGTCGTGATCGATACGTCAGTCCTCATGATACTCGGCATGCCTGCCGAGGCGGTGATCGCCAACAACCTCGTCCGGCACTACTACGGCTATCTGATCCACGCCGACCTTCCCTGGACCTACGGTCTGCTCGGCAAGCTCTTTGTGTCGCCCGCCATGCACCGTTGGCACCATGCTGCCGATCCGGCAGCCTTCGACACCAACTATGCAACTGTCTTTTCGATCTTTGACCGCGCCTTCGGCACCTTCCGTGTGCCCGGGCCGTGCACCGTGCCTCTTGGGGTAACCGACAAGATGGCCCCGACCCTGGCCGGACAGATCGGCTATGCCTTCACCCCGCAGGCCTATCGACGGCAGACGCTTGTGCCAACCAAGCCGGTAGCCCCGGACAACGTGCCCGGCGAATAGCGTCAGTGCACGCTGACCGGCATGTAGTCGTGCTCGCGAGCCAGATGAAAGGCCAGTCGACGGTCAGCGACCAGCGCCAGCTGGCGACCATCTGCGCCATGGACGGACCAGATCACCTCCAACCCCGGCATCTGATCGCGCACCTCATCGGGCAGGTCTGCCACCGGAACCTCGCGAACATAGACGATGCGGTCAGCCCCTTGCGGCAATCCATTGAAGGGCGTGTTCATTTCTTCTCCCCATCCTTCCGGCTGATCCGGATCGTCTGGACGACGGTCTCGGGCACATGGCGGCGCAGATCGACGTGCAAAAGCCCGTGCTCCATCGCCGCGCCTGCCACCTCAACTCCGTCCGCCAGCACGAAACTGCGCTGAAACGCGCGGGAAGCAATGCCACGGTGCAGAAAGACCCGGTCTCCCGCATCTTCGCCCTGACGGCCCCGCACCACGAGTTGCCGGTCCTCGACCGTGATCGACAGGTCTTCCTCACGGAAGCCCGCGACGGCCAGCGTGATCCGATAGGCGTTTTCCGCCACCGCCTCGATGTTGAAAGGGGGATAGCCCTCAGCCCCTGACTTTGCCGTGCGTTCGACCAGCCGTTCCAGCTGTTCGAAGCCCAGAAGATAGGGATGGGACCCAAAGCTCAGTTTCGTCATCCGGACATGTCCTTGGTTCAAGCGACACTGCAGTGCGGCCCCGTATCCGGCCACCGCACTGTTCGAATATGGGGCGCGTCGGCCACCCCCGCAAGTCCGCACACAAGGCAGCTTTTGGCAAACTTCCTGCAGAAACCTTCACCCTCGGCCTCGGCTTTCCTATATTCTGTCCGAAAGGCAGGAAGCGAGTCGCCCCCATGAACGCCCCTTCGGAACTCAGCTTTGAAGAGATGCTGCGCATCAAGCTTGAGGTGCTGCGGCGCGAACACCGCGATCTGGATCAGGCCATCCACGCGCTGGAAGAAACCGGCAGGCCAGATCAGTTGACCTTGCGCAGGCTGAAAAAGCAAAAGCTCGCGCTGAAGGACCAGATCGTGAAGATCGCGGATCAACTGATTCCCGACATCATCGCCTGAGGCTTCAGCGCGGCATAAGCCCCGATTCTTTGGCAAGCCGGATCATTGCATCCCGGATCATCCTATCGTCGGCCCATGCCTGCATCGGCTTCCTCCGTCCTTTGCCAATGCAAGCCTGCACCTTGCCCGTCCCCCCGTCCATCGTATAACCGGAGGCTTCACGCAGGAGGCGGAAATGGCACAGGTCGGGATCATCATGGGGTCGCAAAGCGACTGGCCCACCATGCGGGCTGCCGCCGAGATCCTTGACGAGCTTGGGATTCCCTACGAATCCAAGATCGTCAGCGCCCACCGCACGCCCGACCGGCTGTGGGACTATGGCAAGACCGCCGTGGCACGCGGCCTCAAGGTCATCATCGCCGGGGCCGGCGGGGCTGCACATCTGCCCGGCATGATGGCCTCCAAGACCCGGGTGCCGGTGATCGGTGTGCCGGTGCAGACAAGGGCGCTCTCCGGTGTCGATTCGCTGTACTCCATCCTGCAGATGCCCAAGGGCTATCCCGTTGCCACCATGGCAATCGGCGGGGCGGCGAACGCGGGCCTGATGGCGGCTGCGATCCTTGCAGTGTCCGACCCTGCCATCGCCCAGCGACTTGACGCCTGGCGCGACGCCCTTTCCGCCTCGATCCCCGAGGAGCCTTCGGATGACTGACCTGCCCCCCGGTTCCACCATTGGCATCCTGGGTGGCGGACAGCTGGGCCGCATGCTCTCGGTCGCCGCCAGCCGACTTGGCTATCGGTGTCACATCTATGAACCCGGGGCAGCGCCTGCGGGCGATGTCTCTTATCGGGTGACGACGGCCCCCTATGAAGACAAGGCCGCTCTTCAGGCATTCGCTGCCTCGGTCGATGTCATCACTTATGAATTCGAGAACGTCCCGACCTCGGCGCTCGACCTCCTGGAAAGCCTGAAACCGATCCGTCCGAACCGCCGCGCGCTGGCGGTCAGCCAGGACCGGATCAGCGAAAAGTCCTTCCTGAACGACCTCGGCCTCGCCACTGCCCCCTGGGCCGCCGTGAACTCCGAATCTGACCTCCGCGCCGCTGTCGAAACACTCGGCCTTCCCGCGATCCTCAAGACCACGCGGCTTGGCTATGACGGCAAGGGCCAGGTCAAGCTGACCGCCGCGGCCGACATTCCCGCCGCCTGGGCGTCCATGAACGACGCGCCTTGCGTCCTGGAAGGCTTCGTCGCCTTCGACCGCGAGGTAAGCGTCATCGCCGCCCGAAGCCTTGACGGCCAGGTCGCCTGCTTCGACCCAGGCGAGAACGTCCACCGCGAGGGCATCCTGCGCACCACGACGGTCCCGGCCCGGCTGTCGCCGAACCAGCGCGCCGACGCCGTCCTGATCGCCGCCCGGATCCTGAACGCGCTCGACTATGTCGGAGTCCTCGGGGTGGAACTCTTTGTTACGGCAAGGGGCCTTCTGGTGAATGAGATCGCACCGCGCGTCCACAACTCTGGCCACTGGACGCAGGCTGGCTGTACGGTGGACCAGTTCGAACAACATATCCGCGCCGTTGCGGGCCTGCCCTTGGGCGACGGCAACCGCTATGCCGATGTGGTGATGGAGAACCTGATCGGCGACGACGTCCTGCTCGTTCCGGACCTGCTGAAAGCCCGCGACACGCAGGTTCACCTTTACGGCAAGGGCGCACCCCGCCCCGGCCGCAAGATGGGTCACGTGAACCGGATCATGCGCAATTAGCTTGATCCTTCGCAGACAAATCGCCGCCGCGGCTAGGTGCGGTCGAACCGGCCGTTCTGCAGAAAATGGCGCACCTGGCGGACCACCGTCGGGTTGACCATCATCCAGGTATGACTGACGGGCAGGACCAGATGGTCGGCCATCCCCTCCAACCGGGTCGAGGCAACCGTCACCTTGCCGTCATCCGGCCCTGGCAGGATCCGACTGAACCAGGGACTGAGCGACCTGGTGCCTGCGATGATGCCCAATGGAAAGTCGGCTGCAGGCAAGCGATTGGGCCAACTGTCAGGTCCGGTTCCCAACGAAAGGCCTGCAGGGCCATTCATCATCTGGAATACCTTCCAGTCGCCGAACAGGTCCACCAGTTCCGATCCATGGTTCGGAGGGGCCAGCATCACCACCCGCCCCAGACCCGGCGGATGACCACGCGACAGGAAATCCCGCACCAGAATTCCCCCCATCGAATGGGTTACAAAATGCGTCTTCCCAGCGAAAGGCTTGGCACAGGTGCGACCCAGATCCTCAACCAGCCGCTGCGGTTGCGCAGTGGTCGAGGGATAGGCCAGGTGCGTCACGCCATACCCCGCCGCCCGCAAGGCCAGCCCCAGGGCCGCAAGCGACCGCGTAGATCGTGCCAGACCATGCACCAGAACCACCCGCTCATTCAGGGCTGCACCGCTTTGGCGATCGACGGGGGCACGGAAGGGAAGCCGGACACGGATCATAATGACCAGATCATGTCGCTCTCTTCCGTCCTTGGAAAGGTCCGGCCCTTCTGACCTTACGTCAAACCCGGATGGGTTGCCGTCACAACGGCCGGCAGATGGCCCTTCCGCCAAGGGAACGGACCAGATTCCGACCCTGGGAAAAGGTTCGCATCGGGCTGGACAAGACCATCGGCCTGGCGCAACCCTTTCTCATGATCCGCATGCGCCCGCGCCTTGCCGTCCGAGCCTTGATCCTGCAGGACGACCGACTGCTTCTGGTCAACGCCTATCCCGGTGCCCGCCTTGGCCTCTGGTGCGCACCCGGCGGCGGTTGCGACGCGGGACAGTCGCTCCCAGACAACCTTGCCCGCGAGGTGAGGGAGGAAACTGGCCTGACCGTTACAGTCGGCCCCCCGGTTCTGGTCAACGAATTCCATGACCCGGACACCGGCTTTCACCAGGTTGACCTGTTCTTTCGCTGCACGATCATAGGGGGTGACCTTGACGACTCCTGGATCGACCCCGAAGGCGTTGTCACCGAACGCCGGTTTTTCACACGAACCGAGCTTGCGGCGGGCCGCGTCCGCTTCAAACCCGAAAGCCTGCCCGATGCGGCCTGGGGCGACGGCGCCGCCGGGTATGATCCGCTGGAGAGGATCGTGAAATGAGCCGCGCTTTTGTGAACGAAGATGCAGGCAACGACCGCCCCGACCTGCCAGAGCTTCCAGTGCCGCCGGGGCCGAACCCGGTTACGCCGCGCGGGCTGGCGGCACTCATGGATCGTCTGGCCCTGCGGCGCGCCGAACTTTTTGCCCTCAAGGCACGCCCCGATCGGCTGGACAAGCTTCCCGAGGCCGCCGCGGAACGCGACATCCGTTGGCTGGATGCCCGGCTGAAGGCCGCCGTCGTCATCGACCCGGCCCAACACGACCTGACCGAAGTCGCTTTCGGCCTTGCCGTCACCGTGGCCGACGCCGAGGGGCAAGAGACCACCTATGAGATCACCGGCGAAGACGAGGCCGATGCCCCCCGCCACCGCATCGCGCTGTCCTCGCCGCTGGCCAGTGCGCTTCTGGGGGCGCAAGTCGGCGATGTCGTGACCTGGAAGCGCCCTGCCGGACCGATGGACCTTGAGATCGTGAAGATCGCCCATGCGGATCCGTGAGCTTTTCCCCTCGGAAACCGCCCTCGTCGCGCAATTCTACCGCGAGGCACCGGACTACTGGCTGCTGGCCGAGGGCCGCTGCGACCCCGAGGCGCAGGCGCAGGACTTCTTCACCGATGCGCCGCCGAACTGCGATCCGGCGCAAAGTGACCGCCTTGGCCTGTTCCTAAACCAGCGCCTGTCGGGCGTGGCCGAGCTGTCCTACGGCTTTCCCGAACAGAACGACGCCTATCTTGGCCTGATGATCCTGGGGCCCTGGGCGCAAGGGGCAGGCCATGGCCGTGCCTTTCTTGCGCATGTCGGGGCGCTGGCCCGCAAGCGCCACGCAGCCCGGCTTTATCTTGCGGTCCTTGACGCAAATCCGCGCGGCCGGGCGTTCTGGGAGCGGGAGGGGTTCACCTATACCGGCGTCTTGCGCAGGGATGCGCTCACCGGTCACACGAGTTACCGGTTGGTCAAGCCCCTGTAGGGCAGGCTCGCCAAAGCGACGCCTCCCAGCACCAGCCCCGCCGCCGCCCAGAACCGCAGGCCCGGCCATTCGGCCAGCAGCACTGCCCCACCCAGGGCGCCGCCCGCGCGGCCTCCAGCCGGGGCAGGACCTGATACCAAAGCGCATAGCCAAGGCCAGAGGTCACGGCGCCCGACACAATGGCCAGCAGCACTCCGGTCACATCCGGGACCTGCAGCCCGACAGTCAGCCCCAAGGCCAAGACCAGCGGCAGCGACAGGATGAAGTTCCATGCCGTCGCCGCGAGCGGGTCCGCCGCTCCCCGCCCGGCCAGCGAATAGATGCCCCAGCCAAGGCCCGCCGCCGCCATCAGCGCCAGCGGCACAGGCGATAGCCCCGCCCCGCCCGGAGCCGCGATCAACCCCAGCCCGGTCAGCGCCAGCGCGGCCCCGGCCCAGCGCCGTCCCGGCACCGCCTCGCGCGACACCAGCGCGCCTGCGAACATGGTGACCTGCACCGTCCCGAACAGCACCAGCGCGCCCGTCCCGGCTTCCAGCCCCCGATAGGCCAACGAAAATCCCAGAAGATAGGCCGATAGACCCAGCACTCCCGCAATCCGTCCCCGGTATCCCGGCCAGGCCAGCCCACCCCGCTGCCACAGGACCAGCGCCGCGAGCATCACCGCGCCCGCGACCAGCCGGATCACGGCGAACTCCACCGCGCCGATGTGCCCAGGCCCCACTGCCCAGCGATTCAGCACCGAATTGGCCGCAAAGGCCAGCATGGTCAGGGCAGTCAGCAGGAAGAGGCGCATGCCCATATCCTGACGCCTCGCCGCACAAAGGAAAAGGGGCGGCCCGAAGACCGCCCCCCTGTTCCTTGACTGGAAGGATGGATCAGAAGTCCATCCCGCCCATGCCGCCGCCGCCCGGCATTGCCGGGGCAGCTTTCGGCTCGGGACGGTCGGCAATCATCGCTTCGGTGGTGATGAGAAGCGAAGCCACCGAAGCCGCGTCTTCCAGAGCGGTGCGGGTCACCTTGGCCGGGTCGATCACGCCGAACTTGAACATGTCGCCATATTCTTCGGTCTGGGCGTTGAAGCCGAACGAGGTGTCCTTCGACTCGCGGACCTTGCCAGCCACGACAGCGCCGTCGACGCCGGCGTTCTCGGCGATCTGGCGCAGCGGAGCTTCCAGCGCGCGGCGGACGATAGCGATGCCGGCGTCCTGGTCGCTGTTGGCACCCTTGAGGCCGTCAAGACCTTTCGAGGCCTGGACGAGGGCAACGCCGCCACCGACGATCACGCCTTCCTGCACGGCTGCACGGGTCGCGTTCAGGGCGTCGTCAACGCGGTCCTTGCGCTCCTTGACCTCAACCTCGGTCATGCCGCCAACGCGGATGACGGCAACGCCACCGGCGAGCTTGGCCACACGCTCCTGCAGCTTCTCGCGGTCGTAGTCCGAGGTGGTTTCCTCGATCTGCGCGCGGATCTGGCCCACGCGGGCTTCGATCTCGGCCTTGTCGCCAGCGCCGTCGATGATCGTGGTGTCATCCTTCTTGATGACCACTTTCTTGGCGCGGCCAAGCATGTCGAGGCCGACATTCTCCAGCTTCATGCCCAGATCGTCGCTGATCACCTGACCACCGGTCAGAATGGCGATGTCCTGCAGCATGGCCTTGCGACGGTCGCCGAAGCCCGGGGCCTTGACGGCCGCGATCTTCAGGCCGCCACGCAGCTTGTTGACGACGAGGGTGGCAAGCGCTTCGCCTTCGACGTCTTCAGCGACGATCACCAGCGGGCGCTGCGACTGGATCACGGCTTCCAGCAGCGGAACCATTGGCTGCAGCGAGGAAAGCTTCTTCTCGTGCAGGAGGATGAAGGCGTCTTCCAGTTCCGCGACCATCTTGTCGGCGTTGGTGACGAAATAGGGCGACAGGTAGCCACGGTCGAACTGCATGCCTTCGACGACGGTGGTTTCCGTCTCCAGGCCCTTGTTCTCTTCGACGGTGATGACACCCTCGTTGCCGACCTTCTGCATCGCTTCCGCGATCTGGCGGCCGATTTCCTTCACCGGACGGGCCATCGCCTTGATCTGCTCGACAACCTTGGCGGTGGCGAGGTCGATGCCGCGCTTGAGGTCCATCGGGTTCAGGCCAGCCGCAACCGACTTCATGCCTTCCTTGATGATGGCCTGCGCCAGCACGGTCGCGGTGGTGGTGCCGTCACCGGCCTCGTCGTTGGTGCGGGAAGCGACTTCCTTCACCATCTGCGCGCCCATGTTCTCGAACTTGTCGGCCAGCTCGATTTCCTTGGCGACGGTCACGCCGTCCTTGGTGATGCGCGGGGCGCCGAACGACTTGTCGATGACCACGTTGCGGCCTTTCGGCCCCAGGGTCACTTTCACAGCGTCGGCCAGAATGTTGACGCCACGCAGCATGCGGTCGCGGGCATCGGTGTCGAACTTGACGTCTTTAGCAGCCATTTTGATAGCTCCTTGAATGGGTTGTGGATTGCGTAGGGTGCGCTATGGCGCACCATCCTCAGGCGATGATGCCGAGGATGTCGCTTTCCTTCATGATCAGCAGCTCTTCGCCGTTCAGGGTCACTTCCGTGCCCGACCACTTGCCGAAGAGCACCCGGTCGCCGGCCTTCACCGACGGCGCGATCAGTTCGCCCGAATCCTTGCGGGCGCCTTCACCGACCGAGACGATCTCACCCTCGGCGGGCTTTTCCTTGGCGGTATCGGGGATGATCAGCCCGCCCTTGGTCTTTTCGTCCGAAGCGATGCGCTTGACCAGCACACGGTCATGCAGGGGTTTGAAAGCCATCTGGGGTACTCCCTTGAGTTTCCAGGTTTGATGCGGATTAGCACTCAGACAGCCTGAGTGCTAACGCTCGTTGAGGTAGGCGAAGGCTGACCGCAAGTCAACACCCTGTAGGCGCCGTTTTTGATTTGCCTTTTCTCCGTGCGCTGCCACGATGCAATCCGAACCGACCCTTGCAGACCAAAGGCCCCATGACCCGCATCGCAGCGCTTTTCGCCGTCGCCCTGTCCCTCCTCGGCCTCCCGGCCTTCGCGCAATGCGCCGGAAAGAATCTCTTTGCGGAAATGCCGGCAGAACGGCTGGACCGCCTGACTGCCGCCGCCGATGCCGTGCCCTTTCCGCGTGGCAACTACTGGCGCGCCACCCGTGGGGATGAAGTGATCACCCTGATCGGCACCTACCATTTCGACGACCCGCGGCACGCCCCCAACCTGCAGACCATCGCTCCCGAAATAGCTGCCGCCACCACTGTGCTGGTCGAAGCCGGCCCCGAGGAAGAAGCAGCCCTTCTCGACCTCATGGCCCGTGAGCCCGGGCGCATGATGATCATGGAGGGCCCAACGCTTCTGGAACGCCTGCCCCCCGACACTTGGGACAGCCTGGCCAAGGCTCTCGCCCTGCGTGGCGTTCCCGGTTTCATGGCTGCAAAGTTGCAGCCCTGGTATGTGGCGGTGATGCTGGCGATTCCCCCCTGCGCCATGGCGAATATGGCCGACCCCAAGGGGCTGGACGGCCTCATCATCGACACAGCCCTCGAAAAGGGCATCCCGGTGCGCGGCCTCGAACCCTTCGACACCGTGTTCCGCATCTTCGATTCGATGACCGAACAGGAAATGATCGCCATGATCGAGGCGACGCTGGCCGTCGATGACCGGGCCGAGGATTATTCGGCAACCCTGGCCGACAGCTACTTTGCCGGCGAAAGCCGGATCATCTGGGAATACATGCGCGACGAAAGCTACAGCCTTCCCGGCTACACCCGCGACCAGATCGACGCCGAATTCGCCCGCATGGAAGAGGTCCTGATGGCCGGACGCAACCGCGCCTGGATTCCGGTCCTGACCGAGGCCGCTGCCACGGGTCCAGTCTTCGCAGCCTTCGGGGCCTTGCACCTGTCCGGAGAGGAAGGGGTCCTGAACCTCTTGCAAGAGGAAGGCTTCACGCTGGAACAGCTGCATCTGGGCCTCTTCGAAGTCCGGGGAGGCGAACGCCTGATCGGCATCCCTGCCTATCTTATGCAAACTGACCTTGGTGCCAACATCCTGTTTGATACCGGGTTCCCCCCCGCCTATGCCACGGACCCGGATCGCCCCGCAAAGGACGGCCTGCCGCACTTTGGTCGCCTCCGCGATTTCGGCCCGCACCAGACCGCCACAGGCGCCCTCGCCGCCCTCGGCCTCACTCCGGGGGACATCACCCTGACGATCCTCAGCCACGGCCATATCGACCATGTGGGCTCCTTGCCGCTCTTCGCCCACGCGCCCATCGTGATGACCGTCCGGGAACGCGCCGATCCCCGCCCCAGCTACTTTGGCAGCACCCAACCGATGGACTGGCCCGACGCCCGCTACATCCTGATCGACACCGAGACCCCGGTCTGCGAAGGCCTGACCCTGATCCCCACCCCAGGCCATACGCCTGGCCATCTGTCGGCCCGCCTTGACCTGCCGAACACCGGCCAAGTCATCCTTGCCGCCGATGCCATCAACCGCGCCTCGGAACCTGACGAAGGGTTCACCGATGCCCTGGACCCAGCCGCAGCCAAGACCTCCGCCGACCGCCTCCTCGCTCTCCCAGGCCTTCTGATCTACGGCCATGACCCGGCCCAGTGGAACAGCCTGCCCAAGGCCCCTCTGGCGCTCGACTGATCCAGAGGTCACCCCTCTCCCCCGGGGGGAGAGGGGCCGGGGGTGAGGGGTCCCCCGCTTGTTCAGATACCTAGCGGTGTCCACCCTTGCCGGGCACCAACCCGCGCTTGGGCACCAGCTTCGGACCCGCAGGCCCCTTGCCGCCCCGCAAGACCGCAGGGTCGAACCGCTTGGCTTTCGGCAACGGCTTCAGCCCCGCCAAAGCGGGTTTTCCGGTTTTCTTCGTCGGCATGATCTGCCCCTGTCATGAAAGGAAGGATCGGCCAGGCATGACCCGGCCACGACCGGCCCTCAGGCCGAAACCGCTTTGTCCATTTCCAGGGCACTCCTTGGATTCAGGGCTGCATCGGGACCAGCGGTCCCATTCACGGCCCCCGCGGGGGCGTCAGACGGTCAGGTCCATGACACGAACACTCCTTTGCCAAGACGTTACCCTGCCACATCCCGCCCCCCGTGACAACCGCAGCCCCTTCGCCTATACCGCCCGCGACATTCATTCAGAGGCTTCCCGCAATGACCACGCTCGTCTTCGGCCACAAATCCCCCGACACCGATTCCACCGGCTCTCCCATCATCTGGGCCTGGTACCTGACCGAAACCGGGACCCCGGCGAAACCCGTCCTGCTGGGAGAGCCCAACACCGAAGCCGCCTTCGTGCTTAAACACTGGGGCCTCGACAAGCCCGCGATCATTCAGGACGTCACCGCCGAGGACAAGGTCGTGATCGTCGACACCAACAACCCTGCCGAACTGCCCCCCTCGATCAACGAGGCGAAAGTACAGGGCATCATCGACCACCACCTCCTGGTCGGCGGCATCAAGACCAAGACCCCCATTGACATCACCATTCGCCCGCTGGCCTGCACCGCCACGATCATGCACGACCTGATGGGCGCGCATGTCGCAAAGGCGCCGAAGGCGATCAAGGGCGCGATGCTCTCTTGCATCCTCTCCGACACGCTCGAATTCCGCTCGCCCACCACCACGCCCCACGACCGCGCCGTAGCCGAAAAGCTTGCCGCCGACCTGGGCGTCAACATCAACGACCTCGCCACCAAGATGTTCGAGGCCAAGTCCGACGTCTCGGCCTTCTCCGATGCCGAACTCCTCCGCATGGACTCGAAAGAATACAGCGTCGCCGGGAAGGAGCTCCGCGTCTCGGTCCTGGAAACCACCGCGCCCAAGGTCGTGTTGGACCGCAAGGACAGCCTGATGCGGTCGATGGTGGACGTGGCCAAGGAAGATGGCGCCGATCAGGTCCTCCTGTTCGTCGTCGACATCATAAAGGAGGAAGCCACCCTCCTCGTCCCGAACGACCTCGTCAAACAGCTGGCCGAGGCCTCCTTCGGCGCCGCCGTCACCGGCGACACCGTCGTCCTGCCAGGCATCATGAGCCGCAAGAAGCAAATCATCCCGGCGCTGAAGCTCTGACGTCGGACCGGGGGGTACGCCCCCCGCGGCCTGTGGTTCTTGAACCATTGGCACACCACCGGCCGCACCCGTGGAATTTTGCACAAGAGAAAGCAGGATTGGCGACATGACCGAGATCATCCGTTCCCTCGCCGACCTGACGGGCCGCTACGACGCCGTCTTCTGCGACCTCTGGGGCTGCCTGCACAATGGCAAGACCGCCTACCCTGCCGCCGTCGCAGCCCTTCAGGGCTTCCGGGCGACCGGCGGCAAGGTCGTCCTCCTGACCAACGCACCGCGCCCAAAATCCAGCGTGCTCAAGCAGTTGGATGGCCTCAATGTCCCACATAACGCCTATGACCTGGTGGTTACCTCGGGCGATGCCGCGCAGATGGGGATGCTGTCGGGCGCCGTGGGCCGGAAGGTCCACCACATCGGCGCGCCCAAGGATGAGGTTTTCTTCACCGATTTCGCCGAGGATCTCGCCTCCTACACCGCCACGCAGCCACCCATCATTCGCGTCCCGCTAAGAGAGGCCGAAGGGATCGTCTGCACCGGCCTGAAAGACGACCTGACCGAAACACCTGACGACTACCGCTCTCCGCTGCTCATGGCGAAAACTCTAGGTCTGCCAATGCTTTGCGCCAATCCAGACATCGTCGTCGACATGGGCGACAAGCGGCTCTACTGCGCGGGCGCTCTCGCGCAGATGTATGAACAGATGGGCGGCACCACGCTTTACTTCGGCAAGCCACACCCGCCAATCTACGACCTTGCCCGCCGCCGCCTGGCCGACGCGGGCGCCCCTTCGGACCCGCAGATCCTGTGCATCGGCGACGGGATCTTCACCGACATCCAGGGCGGGATCGGCGAGGGGCTGGATACGCTCTTCATCACCGGAGGGTTGGAAGCGGATCGTTTTGGCCCTGACGTCGAACACCCCGAGCAGTCGCTTCTGGATGACTGGCTGGAGGCCAAGGAACTCTCTCCCACCTTTGCGATGGGCCGCCTCCGCTAGGTAACAATCGTTCATCTTCTCAGTGCTCATTGAACAATTATTGCGCAAAGGATTGTGCCGCGCCGCAGCATCTGCTAACCTCTCCGCACGCCGGAAAGGATTCGCTTATCATGCTGGACAACATGCCCCGCGGCACGATCTGCATCGAGGACATCGAAATCGGCATGTCCCGTCATCTGATGAAGGTTGTAACCGACCGGGATATCGAGCTTTTTGCCGAAGTCTCCACCGACCGGAACCCCGTCCACCTGGACGAACAATATGCCCAGGACACCATCTTCGAAGGCCGGGTCGCGCACGGAATGCTGACTGCGGGCCTGATCTCAGCGGTCATCGGCGAGCAACTCCCCGGCCACGGCTCGGTCTACCTTGGCCAATCGCTCAAGTTCATGGCCCCCGTCCGCCCCGGCGACATGGTCCGGGCAGAGGTCACCGTCACCGCCATCGACCACGCCAAGCGCCGAGTCACCCTTGAAACCCTCGCCTCGGTCGGTAAAACCGTTGTGCTGAAGGGTGAGGCGCTGGTTCTGGCGCCCAGCCGCAAGTTCGACTGACGGGGCAGACGCCCCCTTGAAGGGCGCGGATGCAGATTCATCAGGATTACCAGTGGCTTGACCCGAAGGCCCGGGGCGCGTCGGTCGCCATGGGCAACTTCGATGGCGTCCACCGGGGCCACCAGTCGGTGATCGACCTCGCCCGCACTGACGCCCCCCTTGGCATCATCACGTTTGAGCCCCACCCCCGCCAGTTCTTCGCACCCGCAAGCCCCGCCTTCCGCCTGATGAACGCCGAGGCCCGCGCCAACCGCCTTGCCCGCCTTGGGGTTCAGCACCTCTTCCAACTCCCCTTCGATGCGGCCCTCGCCGGCCTGACGCCCGAAGGCTTCGTGACCAAGGTCCTGCATGAGGGCCTCGGCATCTCCCACGTCGTCGTGGGGGCAGACTTCTGCTTCGGCAAGGGCCGCGCGGGGACGGCGCAGGACCTCACAACCCTCTGCGCGGCCTGCGGAATCCGCACCACCATCGCCCCCCTCGTCGCCGACAACGGGACCGAGATCTCCTCGACCAACATCCGCCGCGCCCTCACCGAGGGTCGGCCAAGGGACGCCGCCGCAATGCTCGGCCATTGGCACCGGATCGAGGGTGCGGTCCTTCATGGCGAAAAGCGCGGCCGGGAGCTTGGCTACCCCACCGCCAACATGTCGGTCGACGGTCTCCACCTGCCAAAGCTTGGCGTCTACGCCGTCCTCGTCGACATCCTGACCGGCCCGCAACAAGGCAGCCACCACGGCGTCGCCAGTCTCGGCGTCCGGCCCATGTTCGGCGAGAACCGACCGAACCTGGAAACCTTCCTCTTCGACTTCAAGGGCGACCTCTACGGCCAGCATCTGTCGGTAGCGCTGGTAGATTACCTGCGCCCGGAGATGAAGTTCGACGGCCTCGACGCCCTCATCGCCCAAATGGACGCCGACAGCGCGCAGGCCCGCGCCATCCTGGCTGCGCTATGACGCTGCGCCCCCGCTTCTGGGAAACCGTTCCCCTGAACAAGATGACCCAACAGGAATGGGAGGCGCTTTGTGACGGCTGCGGCAAGTGCTGCCTGAACAAGCTGGAGTATGAGGACACCGGCGAGGTCGCCTATACACGGATCAGTTGCCGCCTGTTCGACGGCGACACCTGCCAGTGCCGCGACTACCCGAACCGCAAGCTCCACGTCCCGGAATGCGTCGTCCTGACGCCCAAGACGCTGCCCAAGATCGCCTACTGGATGCCTGCGACCTGCGCCTACAAGCTGCTCTGGAAAAAGAAGAAATTGCCTGACTGGCACCCGCTGGTGACTGGCGATCCCGACAGCACCCATACCTCCGGCAATTCCATCCAGGGCATTACCCTGTCGGAGACCGAAATCCCCGAGGATGACTGGGAAGACTACCTGATCGAGGAAACCCCCTGATGCGCTTTGCCTCTGACAATACTTCCGGTGCTGCCCCCGAGATCATGGCCGCAATCGTCAAGGCCAACGAGGGCTATGAACGCAGCTACGGCGCCGATGCCGCGATGGGACGGGTCACCGCTCTGGTACGCGAGATCTTCGAGGCGCCTGAGGCCGTCGTCCATCTGGTCGCCACCGGCACGGCGGCGAACGCTTTGGCCATCGCCACCCATGTCCAGCCCTGGGACGCAGTCTTCTGCCACCAGCACGCCCATATCGCCGAAGACGAATGCAACGCGCCCGAGTTCTATTCCGGCGCAAAGCTGGTCCTGGTCCCCGGCGACCACGGCAAGATCACGCCTGAAACGTTGTCCGCCGCGCTTGCGACTACCGGTGACAGCGGCGTCCACGGCGTGCAGCGCGGGATGCTCAGCCTGACCACGGTGACCGAGGCTGGAACGGTCTACACTGCGTCCGAGATTGCCACCCTCGCAGCGCTGGCCAAGGCCAAGGGCCTGCCCTGTCACCTTGACGGCGCGCGCTTTGCCAATGCCCTGGTGACGGGAAACGCCAGCCCCGCCGAGCTCACCTGGCGTGCCGGGGTTGATGTGCTGTCGCTCGGCGGCACCAAGAACGGGTGCCTGGGGGTCGAGGCCGTTATCCTTTTCAACCCGGCCAGGGCATGGGAGTTCGAACTGCGCCGCAAGCGGGGTGGGCATCTCTCTTCCAAGAACCGGTTCCTGTCCGCGCAGATGGAGGCCTATCTGACAGACGGCCTCTGGCTGCGGCTGGCGGCCCGGGCCAACGCTATGGGGCAACGGCTGGCAAGGGGGCTGAAGGACAGGGGCGCGACGGTCCCCGATGCGCCGGCAAACATGCTGTTTCCCGAATGGGCCATCGGCCAGCATGAGCGGCTGGAGACCGCAGGCGCGCACTATTACCGCCTGCCCGCCCCCGAAGGACGGGAACGCGCCCGCCTTGTGGCCAGCTGGTCCACGACCGAGACCGATGTCGACCGCTTCCTGGATGCCTTCTGACCCGATTCCGCCACAGCGCAGGATTTTCGCACCGTTAGCGGTCGCGCCGGTTTGCAACCGCTAAACCCGGTGGTAAGCGGTGCGCACCCCGAATCCGCTGCCACGGAGCCGCCATGCCCGCCGTCACCGAACCCAAGCTTATCGCCGGGAACGCCAATCTGTCCCTCGCCAAGTCCATCGCACGGCGGATGTCGATGCACCGGGGGATGAGCGTGAACCTGGTCGAAGCCCGGGTCGAGCGCTTCAATGATCAGGAGATCTTCGTCGAGGTCTTCGAGAACGTCCGCGGCGAGGACATGTATGTCATCCAGTCGACTTCGAACCCGGCGAATGACAACCTGATGGAGCTTCTCATCATGACCGACGCTCTGCGCCGGTCGTCGGCAAGTCGCATCACCGCCGTGATCCCCTACTTCGGCTACGCCCGGCAGGACCGCCGCGCCAAGGCGCGCACCCCGATCAGTGCCAAGCTGGTGGCGAACCTGATTGAAACAGCGGGTGTTGACCGCGTGCTGACGCTTGATCTGCATGCCGCCCAGATTCAGGGCTTCTTCGACATTCCCGTCGACAACCTATATGCCTCGCCCGTCTTTGCGCTGGACATCGAGCACCACTTCCGGGGCCAGATGGACGACATCATGATCGTCTCGCCTGATGTGGGCGGCGTGGCCCGTGCGCGGGAATTGGCGAAACGGATCAACGCCCCTCTCGCCATCGTGGACAAGCGCCGCGAAAAGGCGGGCGAGGTGGCCGGGATGACGGTGATCGGCGATGTGAAGGGCCACAAGTGCATCATCGTGGATGACATCTGCGATACGGCTGGAACGCTCTGCAAGGCCGCCGAAACGCTGATGGAGGCCGGAGCGACCGAGGTCCACAGCTATATCACCCATGGCGTCCTGTCCGGCCCGGCGGTGGAGCGGGTGGCGAATTCCGTGATGAAATCGCTGGTCATCACCGACAGCATCGAGGCGACCGAGAAGGTCAAGAACGCCAAGAACATCCGCATCGTGCCAACTGCGCCGATGTTTGCGCAGGCGATCCTGAACATCTGGGGTGGAATGTCGGTGTCCAGCCTGTTTGAAACCGACACCCTCGTCCCGATCTACGAAGGCCTCTACCAGCGGAGCTGACAGGCGTTACTCGACTTCCCAGTCATCTTCGTCACGCGTCGGCCCGATGGCCATCCAGTCCGCCCGAAGGCGGGCAATGCGTGTGTCAGCCCAGGTCCGAAAGACGATCTCGAAACCAGAAGCCGTCACCTTCTCGGCGGCAATATCCACCCGGGAGTTGG
Organism: Tabrizicola sp.; assembly: GCA_025458105.1. Taxonomy (GTDB): domain Bacteria; phylum Pseudomonadota; class Alphaproteobacteria; order Rhodobacterales; family Rhodobacteraceae; genus Tabrizicola. The sequence continues at coordinate 19,121 of JALOTD010000105.1, forward strand.
TGTTCCGGTCAATGTCCCACATCGAGATTCCGATGCTGATCAGCGGCGGCCCCAGAAAGCTGTTGCCAAAATCTTGCGGCAGCCGCACTTCGCGCGGGCCCTCTCCCGTCCACATCGGACCATCATGCGCATAGTCATTGAACAACACGCGCGAGCCCTGCTCGACGCCAATCACACCGGAAAACCGTCTCATCTTTGTCGGAACACCCCCTCACCCGACCCCATACTGCCCGATTCGTGCCGGAAAAGGGTTAGCAAAAATGCAAAAAGCCCCGAATACTTCGGGGCTTTTCTCGATTGATCGGTATGCAGACCTAGATACCGGCAGTTGCCCGCATTGCGTAAATGTCGGCCACTGCCTTGTCCGCCGTATCCTTGTCCGAGTGGACCGCCGCTGCCTCACAGGCGTCGGAAACCAGCGCATCCATCTTCGCCGGGGTCATTTCGTCCAGCGGAACGGCCTGTTCGGCCAGGACCGAAATACCAGTCGCGCTGATCTCGGCAAACCCGCCGGTCACCACATAGGCGCGCGTCCCATCGGCTCCGACGACCTTCAGCAGGCCGGGGCGCAGCGCGGTGATGGTGGGCGCGTGCCCCTCCATCACCGTCATGTCGCCCATGGCGCCGGGGATCTGGACCTCGGTCGCCGGATAGGACGCAAGGCGCCGCTCCGGACTGACCAGGTCGAATTGAACCGTGCTGGCCATCTCGCCCCCTTATGCCGCTGCCGCAGCGAGTTTGGCGGCCTTGGCTTTCACTTCATCGATGTCGCCAACCATGTAGAAGGCCGCTTCCGGCAGATGGTCGTATTCACCCGCAACCACGGCCTTGAAGGACGCGATGGTCTTTTCCAGCGGAACCTGCACGCCGTCCGAGCCGGTGAAGACCTTCGCCACGTCGAAGGGCTGCGACAGGAAGCGCTGGATCTTCCGGGCGCGGGCCACGGTCAGCTTGTCCTCTTCCGACAGTTCGTCCATCCCGAGGATGGCGATGATGTCCTGCAGCGATCCGCGAGGTCGAGTCCAGCGGGTCCACCGCCGGGTAGATGCCGAGTTCGGAGATCGCACGCGACAGAACGGTCGTAGCGTCAAGGTGCGCGAACGAGGTCGCAGGCGCGGGGTCGGTCAGGTCGTCGGCCGGCACGTAGATCGCCTGCACCGAGGTGATCGAGCCCTGCTTGGTCGAGGTGATGCGTTCCTGCTCACGGAACTGCTCGGCCAGCGTCAGGCCGGTCAGCGCCACGCGGGCACGCGCCCCCGGGGGTTCGTTCATCTGACCGTAGACCAGCGCCACTTTCGATGCCGCCAGATCGTCGATCTTGATGACGCCCGATTCGATCATTTCGTGGTAGAGGTCGTTCCCTTCACGGGTCCGTTCACCCACACCGGCGAACACGGAATAGCCCGAGTGCACCTTGGCGATATTGTTGATCAGTTCCATGATCAGAACCGTCTTGCCCACGCCCGCGCCGCCGAAGAGGCCGATCTTGCCGCCCTTGGCGTAAGGCGCCAGCAGGTCGATGACCTTGATCCCGGTGACCAGCACCTGGCTTTCGGTCGCCTGCGCCGCAAAGTCCGGGGCGGGCTGGTGAATGGCGCGGGTTTCCTTGGCCACGACCGGACCCTTTTCGTCCACCGGCTCGCCGATGACGTTCAGGATACGGCCCAGCGTCGCGTCGCCCACGGGAACCGAGATCGGCGCGCCCAGGTCCTTGACCGGGGTGCCGCGCACGAGGCCTTCGGTCGCGTCCATGGCGATGGTCCGCACGGTGTTCTCACCCAGGTGCTGGGCCACTTCCAGAACCAGGCGCTTGCCGTTGTTCGTGGTTTCCAGCGCGTTCAGGATCGCAGGCAGTGCGCCTTCGAACTGCACGTCCACAACGGCGCCGATGACCTGGGTCACCTTGCCCGCAGCAGCTTTGGAGGGAGATTTTGCCATTGTCATGAGCCTCGTTTTACGTGTTTCGGTCGGGCCGCTTGGCCCCGTGTTCAGTCTGGCGGCGGTCAGGGGGCATCGAACCACCCGCCGCCAAAGGCGACCCGCCCGGTGACGCAATGCAAGATGCGCCCCGGAAAGTACCGCCGATATTTCGCCTGGAGCTGGTTCCGGATCTGATGGAAACTTTCATCCGCCCGGGCGCGGCCCTTGTGCAGAAGATGAAAGTCGATGGCATAGGACCGCCCGCCCAGAAGTTCCGCCTGCAGGCACAGGTCGGCACCATAGTAGTGGAAGCCAGACAGGTCGTAAGAGTTCAGAACCGGCTTCAGCCGCCGCATGACGATAAAGCTTTCGTCCAGCGATTCGACCCGCGTCGGCACCTCTCCCAGACGGCGGTCGGTGCCGAAAACGTCGCTGATGTGCAGCGCCTGCGCAGTGACAGAGTGGTTAAGGGGCCGCCAGGGGCTGCCCGCGATACCGGCCACCAGCCACTGCGGATCAGCCGCTTCCAGCGCCTCGATCCGGGTGACGAGATCGTCATAGCCGCAGTCGACCAGCTCCACGTCCTCGTGGCAGAAGATCACATAGCGACCGCGGACCTGCGGCCACATGTGCTTGTGCCAGTTGAACCCGTCGAATTGGTTGCCCTTGCGATTGTCCGCCGCCAGGAACTCGGAATTCTCGGGCGTGAACCCATGCGCCGCAAACGTCTCGAGCAGGCGGTCATATACCGCCTGATCCCGCACCAGCGAGCAGACCGAGAACATGAGAGCGCTCTCGTCCTCGTTCTGCACATATGTCGGTACGGGCATCATGTATCAGAGAGCCTCGGCACCCGAGATGATCTCGATCAGTTCCTTGGTGATCGCGGCCTGACGGCTCCGGTTGTACTGGATCGTCAGCTTGTTGATCATGTCGCCTGCGTTGCGGGTCGCGTTGTCCATCGCGGACATCCGCGCGCCCTGCTCAGAGGCACCGTTTTCAAGCAGCGCAGTAAAGATCTGCGTCGCGACGCCGCGCGGCAGCAGGTCGGCCAGAATCGCCTCTTCCGAGGGTTCGTAGTCGTACAGTGCTGTCGTGCCGGTGGCTTCGAACTTGGCCGGGATGACCTGCTGCATCGTAGGGATCTGGCTGATGACCGACTGGAACCGGTTGTAGAAGATGGTGACCACATCGGCCTCACCAGCCTCGAAAGCCGCCATGACTTCGCGCGCAATGGCTTGCGCGTTGACGTAGCCCACGCGCTTCACTTCGCTCAGATCGACATGGCCGACGAAAGCAGACGACCAGTCGCGTTTCAGCTGTTCGCGGCCCTTCTTGCCAACGGTCAGGATCTTGACCGTCTTGCCCGCCGCAACCAGTTCCGCTGCGCGCGAACGGGCCAGCTTGACGATCGACGAGTTGAAGCCACCACAAAGACCGCGCTCGCTGGTCATCACCACCAGAAGATGCACCTGGTCCCGACCGTTCCCGGCCAGAAGCTTCGGTGCGCCCTCTCCGGTGCCGACGCCCGAGGCGAGCGCCGACATGACCGCCGTCATCCGCTCGGCAAAGGGCCGGGCGGCTTCGGCAGCCTCTTGGGCGCGGCGCAGTTTTGCTGCCGCGACCATCTGCATCGCCTTCGTGATCTTCCGCGTGTTTTTCACGCTTCCGATCCGGTTCTTAAGGTCCTTCAGGCTGGGCATCTGCCTACTCCCTCGGGGCGCGCTTAAGCGAAGTCTTTGGCGAAGGCGTCAAGCTGCGCGCGGATCGCTTTTTCCAGATCGCCCGCCACCTTGCGGTCGTTCTTGGTGATGTCTTCCAGCAAAGCCTTGCCGTTCGTGCGCAAGTGCTTCAGCAGACCCGCTTCGAACCGGCCGACCTCCTTGACGGGGATCTTGTCCAGATAGCCGTTGGTGCCCGCATAGATCACGCAGACGATCTCTGCGTTGGTCATCGGCGAGTACTGGTTCTGCTTCATCAGTTCCGTCAGGCGCGAGCCGCGGTTCAGAAGCTGCTGGGTCGCGGCGTCAAGGTCCGAGCCGAACTGCGCGAAGGCCGCCATTTCGCGGTACTGCGCCAGTTCCAGCTTCACCTTGCCGGCAACCGACTTCATCGCCGAGGTCTGGGCCGAAGAGCCGACGCGCGACACCGACAGACCGGTGTTCACGGCGGGACGGATGCCCTGGTAGAAGAGTTCCGTTTCCAGGAAGATCTGGCCGTCGGTGATCGAGATCACGTTCGTCGGGATATAGGCCGACACGTCGCCCGCCTGGGTTTCGATGATCGGCAGTGCGGTCAGCGAACCGGCACCGAAATCCTCGTTCAGCTTGGCCGAACGCTCCAGAAGGCGCGAGTGCAGGTAGAACACGTCGCCCGGATAGGCTTCACGCCCCGGCGGACGGCGCAGCAGCAGCGACATCTGGCGGTAGGCAACGGCCTGCTTGGACAGGTCATCATAGATGATCAGGGCATGGCGGCCATTGTCACGGAAGAATTCCGCCATCGCGGTTGCCGAGTAGGGCGCCAGGAACTGCATCGGCGCGGGGTCCGAGGCGGTTGCAGCCACGACGATGGTATACGCCATCGCGCCGGTCTCTTCCAGCTTCTTCACCAGCTGCGCCACGGTCGAGCGCTTCTGCCCGACGGCGACATAGATGCAGTACAGCTTCTTCGATTCGTCCGAACCGGCGGCGTCGTTGTACGACTTCTGGTTCAGGATGGTGTCCAGCGCCACGGCGGTCTTGCCGGTCTGGCGGTCGCCGATGATCAGTTCGCGCTGGCCGCGGCCAACGGGGATCATCGCGTCCACGGCTTTCAGGCCGGTTGCCATGGGTTCATGCACCGACTTGCGCGGGATGATGCCCGGGGCCTTCTGGTCGGCCACGCGACGCTCGGTCGAAGCGATCGGACCCTTGCCGTCGATCGGGTTGCCCAGGCCGTCCACGACCCGGCCAAGAAGGGCGTTGCCCACCGGCACGTCCACGATGGCCTTGGTGCGCTTGACGGTGTCGCCTTCCTTGATGTCCTGGTCAGAGCCGAAGATAACGATACCGACGTTGTCGACTTCGAGGTTCAGCGCCATCCCGCGGATACCGCCGGGGAATTCGACCATCTCGCCGGCCTGGACATTGTCCAGCCCGTGGACGCGGGCAATCCCGTCGCCGACCGACAGCACGCGACCGACTTCGGCCACCTGCGCGTCCTTGCCGAAGTTCTTGATCTGCTCTTTCAGGATCGCAGAGATCTCAGCAGCCTGAATTCCCATCACCCAACCTCTTTCATTGCATTCTGGAGAGCCGCGAGCTTCGCCTTGACCGA